>CANQFO010000128.1 GCA_947599755.1 uncultured Bacilli bacterium | reverse complement strand
CATATTTAAATTTAAAAGAAAAGCCTAATTTCAACAAAAATTAAACTTTTTTCTTTTCTTCAACTGTCAAACTCGGGAAGTAAGTCGCTTAATTAATTTTTGTTTATCTTCAGTCATAATTCATTTTATGTTAGAATTTCCTATAAAATTATGGGTGATGTCTAAATTTACATATTAGTTTGGAAATGATATAATGAATGAAAAAAGAAAACGAATTTAAAGAAGGAATAGCAATGAAACATGAATTATTAGTACCTAGTGGAAATATGGAAAGTCTTTATCAAGCTGTAGCAAATGGTGCAGATGCAGTATATATAGGTGGAAAAGAATTTTCAGCTAGAAAATTTGCCTCAAACTTTACAAAAGACGAAATAGTATTAGCAATTCAACATTGCCATTTATTTGGCGTAAAAATTTATGCTACAATGAATACACTAGTAAAAGATTGTGAAGTAAAATCTTTTTTAGAACAAGTAAAATTTTTATATCAACAGGGAATTGATGCAATTTTAATGCAAGATTTTGGTATGATTGGTTTAATTAGAGAGTTATATCCAGAACTAGAAATTCATGCTTCCACACAAGCCAATATTTCTTCCTTGGAAGCTGCAAAATTATTTTCTTCATTAGGAGTAAAAAGAGTAGTATTTGCTAGAGAAATGACTATAGAAGAAATAAAAAGTATAAATGTTCCTATTGAAAAAGAAGTATTTATTCACGGAGCATTATGTGTAAGTTATTCAGGATGTTGTTTGATGAGTAGTATGATAGGACACAGAAGTGGTAATCGTGGGGAATGTAGTGGATGTTGTCGATTACCATATAAATTGGAAAAAAATGGAAAAATAAGAGAATCAGAAAAATATTATTTAAGTATGAAAGAATTAAATACAGCCAAGAAAATAAAAGAACTTTTAAATACAGATATAAAAAGTTTTAAAATAGAAGGAAGAATGAAAAGCCCAGAATATGTAGGATGGATTACTAAATTTTATCGAGATTTAATTGATCACAATGGTGAAATAAAAGATATAGAAGAGAGATTAGAACAATTAAAAACAATATTCAATCGAAAATTTACTTTAGGTCATTTATTTCATACCAAAGAATGGGATCTAATAAATCAATCTTCTCCAAATCATATAGGATTAGAAATTGGAAAAGTAATCGATGTAAATCAAAGAAAAATCAAAATTGCCTTAAAAAAAGAATTGAATCAATATGATGGAATTCGTTTTTTTCATACAGGAAAAGGATTTATAGTAAATTATTTATATGATGAAGAAAACCAATTAACCAAAACTGCTCATAAGATTTGTTATGTGGATAATAAAATAGGATTAAAAACCAATGATTTAGTTTATAAAACACAAGATTATCTTTTATTACAAAAATTAAAAAACCTTCCTTTACGTAAAATTCCAGTTCATTTTCAAGTGAAAGCTAGAATTGGATTTCCACTAGAAATGATAATATCAGATGAAAATAGAACCATAAAACAATATGGAAGTATCGTCTCTCAAGCGAAAAGTTGTCCCATTACTAAGGAAAGAATAAAGCAACAAATGGAAAAATTAGGATCAACTCCATTTATTAGTACAAAAACAGAAATAATGATGGACAAAGATATTTTTATTTCAATTAAAGAATTAAATGAAAGAAGAAGATCTTTGGTCCAACAATTAGCAGAAAAAAGAATGAATTCTAAAAAAGAAATTCATCAAGAAAAACCACATTTTAATCCACAAAAAATTTCCTTTTCTCCTACTTTAAATGCCTCTGTTCAAACCAAAAAGCAACTGCAAATATGTCAAAATTTACAAATTGATAATATCTATATAGAAGAAGAAAAGTTATATAAGGAATATCAAAGAGAAAAGAATATATATTATAAATTACCAAGATGTAGAAGGAACCCGATAGAACAATTAAAAGAAAAATGCATAGTCTCAGATTATTTTGATTTTTCCAAAGGAAAAAATTTAATTGGTGATTATGGCTTAAATGTAATGAATAGCTATAGTGTATATTACTTACAAAAATTAGGATTAAAAAAAGTAACCGTATCAGTAGAATTAACCGCAAATGAAATATTAGAATTATATGAAAATTATAAAAAAATATTTCATACTATACCCAATTTAGAAGTTTTGGTTTATGGAAGAGTAGAAAATATGATCATTAAGGGAAATATTTTGAATTTAGAACAAGATGAAAAAAAATACAATTTACGAAATAACCAAAATAAAAAATTTCCTGTTTATTTTGATGGCATAAATACCCACATATTAAATGATTCAATTTTAAATTTAAGTAGCCTAGAAAAAATTCAAGAAAAAATGAATATTCGTTTTTCTTTTTATGATGAAACAGAAGATGAAATTAGAAAAATAATTTCTAAAAGTAGAAAAATATTACTCTAGTAAAAAAGAATAATTTGATGTTAGTGTAAAGAGTTTTGGGGGAGAAAATTAAATTTATAATAAATTTGATTTTCTTTTTTCTTTTTTTAACAAATA
>CANQFO010000127.1 GCA_947599755.1 uncultured Bacilli bacterium | reverse complement strand
ATAGTAATTGCAATACTTATTCTCAAAGTAAATGCAACTCATATTATAAAAATTGCTTTTACTTTGAGAATTAAGATCTACATCCTCAAATAATGAAATTCTTGACATTACTAAAAAATTATCATATAATTAGAAATGCAAATTCACGAAAAGCAGCAGATTTAGAATAGTTTAATGTGTCTTTGAAAAAGTTGAGTAGCTATTGCTGCAAAAGCGAAAACAAATAAAGACTCCCTAAAATATGACTAAATCATTTTCATGGATTCGACAAAAAAAGAGAAAGGATTGAAAATATGGCAAGATATACAGGGCCAAGTTACAAAAAAGCACGTCATGTTGGGTTTTCTATTAGTGAAACAGGAAAAGAATTAGCACGTCGTCCATATGGACCAGGACAACATGGAAATGCTAGAAAAGGAAAATTATCAGATTATGGAACACAACTAAAAGAAAAACAAAAAGTTCGTTTTATGTATGGATTAAACGAAAAACAATTCAAAAAAACATTCAAAGAAGCAGAAAAATTAAAAGGTATTCATGGTACAAATTTTTTACGCTTACTAGAATCTCGCTTGGATAATTTAGTATACCGA
The DNA here is from genome assembly GCA_947599755.1 of uncultured Bacilli bacterium. GTDB lineage: Bacteria > Bacillota_I > Bacilli_A > RF39 > UBA660 > CANQFO01. The sequence goes on along the minus strand of CANQFO010000127.1, from coordinate 1,996 downwards.
ATTGGATTTTCAACAACAAGACGTGGAGCTAGACAATTAGTAAATCATGGGCACATAACAGTAAACGGAAAAAAAGTAGATATTCCATCATACCGTGTAAAAGTTGGAGATGTTATTTCTCTAAAAGAGGATGACAAAAACTTAAAAATTGTTACAGAATCTCTAGCAAAAATAACAAAGCGTGTAGACTTCATTACCTATGATGAAAATAAAATGGAAGCAACTTATGTAAGATTACCAGAAAGAAACGAACTAAATGCTGACATTGATGAAGCATTAATCGTTGAATTCTACAACAAATAAAAGATGAATCACTCATCTTTTTTTTTGGAAAAATCATTCAATGACAAACTATGAAGAAGATCATCAGAAGAAACACTAAATTCTTGAAAACAACAATTATCAATTTTAACATTAGGATCAAATAAATTCCCTTTTAATGGTTGCTTTAACAATAAACATCGCAAAGCTCGAAATACAGCCCCATGAGTAACAATTAAAATATCTTCACCTTCATGCTTTAGCAAAACATATTTCAAAAAATCCATAGACCGAGCAAAAATATCTTGTATCTTTTCTACTCCTAAATCACCACAGTTTCCTTCATAATCCCAATATTTAAATGGATCATACAATTTCATATCCTGATTTTCTAATTGACCTAAACCTCTTTCAACCAATCTTTTATCAGGAATCATTTCTACCCTATCCCCGATTAAAATCATTGCTGTCTCAACCGTACGAATTAAAGGAGATACATAACAAACATCAAAAGAAAGAGAAAAAATCTCTTGTCTTAATTTCTGACATTGCCTTCTTCCTGTATCATTTAAAAAAGTATTAGTTAATCCCTGTATTTTATGCTGATAATTTTCCTCTGTTTGACCATGTCGAACCAAATAAATTTTCATTTTCTCTCTCCTAATTAATTTTCATACAAATAAACGAAATATTTTTTCTTTCCTCGTCTAATAATCACATATTTACTCTCAAGACAACAATCCCTAGTAACCAAAAAAGATACATCTTGAAGTTTCCTTCCATTAAACGAAATAGAACCATTCGTAATAAACTCACGAGCCTCTCTTTTACTACTACAAACACCACTATCAACCAATAACTCAACCAATAAAACATCTTCATGAATAGAATAAGGAGAAATTCCTTTAAAAGCTAATAAAATTTCCTTTTCAGTAAAATCAGAAATATTACCACTAAATAAAGCTTCACTTATCGAAACAGCCTTTAAATAAGACTCTTCTCCATGTAAATCCGTAATAATTTCTCGGGCTAAAATCTTATGAGCTTCTCTCAAATGAGGATTTTCTTTATGTCTTTCTTGAATCTCCATAATCTCTTCAGGTGTTAAAAAAGTAAATATTTTCAAATAATCAATAACCATTTCATCAGAAACATTAATTAAATATTGATAAAGTTCATAACTAGAAGTTTTACTCTCATCAAGCCATAAAGCATTGCCTTCACTTTTCCCAAACTTATTTCCATCTTTATCTAAAACTAAAGGCATAGTAAACGCATAAGCTTCTTTTCCTAATTTTTTTCTAATCAAATCTATACCTGTAGTAATATTTCCCCATTGATCAGAACCTTCTACTTGCATAATACAATTTTTATTCTGATATAACCATAAAAAATCATACCCTTGGATAAGAGTATACGCAAATTCAGCAAAAGTAATTCCCGTATCCAATCGTCTACGAATAATATCCTTATCTAACATATAGTTAACATTAATATACTTACCTACATCTCTTAAAACATCAGTAAATTCATATCCCTTAAACCAATCATAATTATTTACAACTTCTGCCTGATGATCAAAGATTTTTTCCACCTGTTTCTTAATCCCAACCAAATTCTGATTAAGTTTTTCCTTAGAAATAATTTCTCGCTCAGCAGTAGGTCTAGGATCACCAATTAAACCAGTAGCTCCTCCACAAAGCAAAATTGGATGATGACCAGCTTTCGCTAACCG
>CANQFO010000126.1 GCA_947599755.1 uncultured Bacilli bacterium | reverse complement strand
CCGCGGTCATCATCATCTCCACCGCCAGATCGTCGATGTCGTCCTTCTCGGTGGGCACGAACTCGTGCAGCGGCGGGAGTAGCAATTTTCAATAACCAATCTTTAATACTTTCAAAGGCAGAAGTAATCTTGCTAATAATTTGTGGTTCTCCCCAAGCAAAGGAAAAACAAGCAAAAGAATTTAAAAAAGTAAAAAACAAGAAGACAATAAAAAGCATATAAAAAATTTTTTTATTCATGGAATCACTCCTTTCTATTTTTATTTTATTTTCTCAAAATAAGGAAACATAGTTAATTTTTGAGGAGGATAAATTTTATTTCCGTCTGATAAAAAAGTAAGACAAGAAAAAGTTTGTAAGTTTTGCGTAAAAAAATTGGTTTCAAAAATATAATCATTTTGTAAATAAGTACTATAAGTTTCAGAAATATTGGAATCTTTTGAATTCAAAGTGTTTGTAATGTAGCTGAAATAAGTCTGTTTTGCACTTTCTGAAATACTTTTAGAAATTCTTTCTTTTTCTTTCTTTCCTAATTGTTTTTGGGCTTCTTCAATCGTAAACATATCATCTGTGCGAAACCAAATTTTATTAATTAAATTTTGGATTAAAACTTTTACTTCAGCATCTTCTTTTAAAGTGGATTTTAGAGAAGAATAACTTTGCGTACTCACGATATTAATACATTTTGCTTCTCGACTTAAAGAAAAAAATTCTCCATCGGATTTTGTCGCGTATTTATCATATTCATCACAAATAAAAGCAGTTGTTTTACAAGAATTGTGAGATAGGGAAGAAATAATTTCAGATTGAAAATCTAATTTTAAATAAGCAGCAATCATTTTAGAAAGGGAATAATATTGAGAAAGATTCATATTTAAAACGACAATTTTTCCTTTTTGGATTACTTCGGAAAAACCTTGAAAAGTAAGCTTTTCAATAGGAGAACAAAAAGTAGACATGACATCAAAATCGGAAATAAAGGGATTGGTAATACGAGTAATCTCAGAAATTAAAATCGTTTTAGTTCGACTATCCATTAAATCAAATTCCTTTTGAAAAAAATCTAAACTAGAATTTAGTTCATAAATTTGAGAAGAAGATAATTGAGAAGAAACAAATAAATTTCTTAAGACAGCAATTTTTTCTTTATAATAATTAGGCATTGTAACAAGTTTATGCAATTCTAAAAAAGTAACATAATTGTTATTATAAAGCCTGCATAATTTAATACATTCTGTTAAAATTTCTTCTGCTTTATCGAGCCAATAACTTTCGGTATTGTTTTCTGAAAAAAGAAGAAGGATGTTTTTTAATCGATTAGCTAATACTTGTGGCTTTAAATTAGGCTTGTGTAGAGGGTTATAACAAATATTAGAATGTAATTCAATAACAATTAAGTCCTTTAATAAATGGTACTCCTTTGCATATTTTTTTACTTGTTCATAAAAATTCCCTTTTACATCCAGAATAAGCATGCCAATTTTTCTTTCAGGATGATCATGATTAAAGGCAAATAATTGCTTTGTAAAAGGATACATTGCGCTAGAAGTTTTTCCAGATCCGATTGTTCCGGTAATTAAAAAATTTTGATAAAGACCAGATTCAGGAAGGTAAATTTTTTGATTTTTAGAATTTTTTCCAATTAATAAATGTAAAGAATCTTTTTTAATTTCTAAACTGGGGGAGGATTTTTTAGAAGAATTTTTAGATTGGAAAAAAGAAAATTTCATTAAAATTCTAATGTAAATAAAATGACCAAAAACAAAACTAGAAAAAAAGCAGCAAAAAACATAGAGACTTTTTATAATTTTCCATAATTCTGGATTTTTAGAACAAATATCAAAAGGGTGAATGCCATAAGGAATAATAATTTCATTTGCTTGAAAAATAGGAGAAAAAATAGAAAAGGAAATAAAACAAAAAGACACAACAAAGAAAAGCAAGAATAAAATTCTTTTTCGTATAAACAAGATCAGTTTAGCCTCCTTTTTTAAATGAATTCTTTTTAATTTTTAATTTGGAACCTTGTTTGTTATGAAATAACACGATATCAAAAAAAGTATAGATTGAATATAAAGTGATAAAAAGATATATAATAAAAGTAAAAAAGAATAGATCGATTAAATGAGAAATAATGTCACCACCTTTCTAAAATTTTTCTCATCATACAATATTTTTTTTCATTTGTCTATACTTTTTTTTAAATTTATGATAAAATATTTTTATCAGCTAGAAAAAAGGAGGAATTTATATGACATTTAATAAAGATACTAAAATAGGAGAACTTTTAGAAAAAGCACCAGAAAAAGCAGAGATTTTATTAGAAGCAGGAATGCATTGTTTAGGATGTCCAGCATCTCAAATGGAAACATTAGAAGAAGCTTGCGATGTTCATGGAATCGATGTAGAAGAAATTTTACAAAAAATAAACGCCTAAATGACAATTAAAATTCATGAAAAAGACAAAAATTTTTACAAATGTATTGACAAGTAAGGAAAAATATTGTAAGATATAAAGGCGTTGTGAATATCACAGAGTATGTGGGCTATTAGCTCAGGTGGTAGAGCACTTGACTTTTAATCAAGTTGTCCCGCGTTCGAGTCGCGGATAGCTCACC
>CANQFO010000125.1 GCA_947599755.1 uncultured Bacilli bacterium | reverse complement strand
GATTCATATGGAGCACCTAAGTAACAAATCGAAGTATCAAAAGTGTAATATCCTCCTCCAACACCTGGGCCTGCTCCACCATCACTTACATCAACTGATCCATTTCCATTCTTACCCGCAGTTATACCGCTTTCACCTAAACCCGCAGTAAATCCACCGGCAGAACAAGCGTGATCTCCTCCACCGTCCGACCTGCTCCGTCCTCCGACCAATCCCGGGCCCCGAGGATACCCACCTGCTCCTGCACCAGAATTTGTATTTCCAGAAATAGCCGAACCACCGTCCTCCACCACCGTATGCATAGACAATGACTTTATCAAAGAATGATATGACACCACAATTTTCTCCATCTGCACCACAATCTCCAGAGTCTAATTCTCCATAAACACAAGGTATTTTAGAACCCAGACTCGAAAAAGTTTTATTAGCATCTCCACCTTTTCCACCGGTTTCCGTCCTATCCCGAGCTCCTGCACCGTCCTCCACCGGCCTCCTCCTGTATTTCCTGAAACAGCTCCTCCACCATCTCCTGCATCTCCTCCAATTGCTACAACCGTTCCTTCTCCATATAAATTAAGCTCTGCTTGTTCTTCGGCTTGTCGTTCTCCATCACTATTCTTATCTATCCAAGGTACTCTTATTCCTGCCCAACCTCCGTGGTCCTCCTTTAGCTCCAAGGTCTTCTGCAGTTTCTCCTTTTTCTCCAAATCCACTATTTACTGTTAATGTTACGCCTTTTGCTATATATAAATTTAATTTTGCATTCGGTTCTATATTTATTGCACTTCTTTTTGGAACTACATTTTCATTTGTCAACGTCATATCATTATCTATATATATCGTTACTTCTCCTGATTTTATATCAAAGCAAAAATCATCATTTATTTTTTCACTAAATACTAATGTTGATTTTCCTTCTGGTCCGAGGATCAAAATCCATTGAACCTTTTTCTTTATCAAAGTTTTCTGGTGTTGCTAATGTTATTCCACCTCCTATTTCTCCTAAATCTGTATTCATTTCTTCTATTCTGTAGTTTCCATTTTCATCTTCTAATATTATATAATAATGTCCATCTTTTTCTACTGCATTTACTCTTTTTCCACTTCCATTTGGGTCTGGTACTTGTATTGCATTATCTATTTCTTTTCCTTTTCTTGACTCTAAATATGATGGTAATGTTTCATCTGAATTTACTGTTTTTGATACATATCCCATTACCATCATTTCTATTTTTTCTCTTCTATCTGCATCTTCCATTTTAGCTTTTGCATCTATTGCTTGTGTTATTATCCCATTTTCTCCTACAATTGCGTTTAGAGATACACCAGCCAAAATAAGGAGGACAATAATCGTCCTTTTATTACTTTATGATGAAAATGGGACATCAGGTTATGTGTTCATAATCTCATTTTGCAAACATTTTTGATTTTTGTCTTGACTTTTCATTTTTTCCATGCTAAAATTTTTCTCAAGTGTTTTACTGTTGTTTTAAATTCTTTATAAACTTTTTTATTCTTAAAAAGTTTATTTCCCATCAAAATTATTTAAATTTTTTTATAGTAAAATTTATACACTTAAAAGGAGGTGATTTTTATGTCTCTTGTAATTAATAATTCTCACCCTTATAAATCTTTCAATTCTACTGAAATGATTATTCGTAGAGATGATGTTTTTAAAATTATTTTTGGTGATAATAATAACAAAGAACTTCTTAAATGTTTTTTAGAAGCTATTTTAGATATTAATATTACTGGTATTGAAATTAAAAATGAAGTTTCTCTTGATAGAATTAATACTCACAATAAACTTATCAAAGTAGATATTTTAGCCGAAATTAATAAAAAAGAGTTAATTAATATTGAAATTCAAAATCAGAACAGGTATAATGATATTATAAAGCGCTCACAAGTCCACGCAAGCAAAATCTACTATAACTCTTTACCAAAAGGTGAAAATAATTATAATATTGCCAAAAAAACTATTATTATTTGGATTTTAGATTTTGACATTTTTAATGATGGTTCTTATCATGAAGTTTCCAAAATGGTTAGAGAATCAAATGGTGATATTTTATCAGAAGATATAGTTTTTCATTATTTTCAACTACCAAAGTTCTACAAACAAGTAAAAAAGATTTCTACATCAAAAGAACAATGGCTTGCATATTTAGCTTGTCAGCTTAATAAAGATGAATTGGAGGAGCTATTAAAAATGAATACGAATATTAGAGATGTTGAATTAATGGCCAGAGCCATATTAAAAGATGAAGAACTTATGAAAACCATTGACGATATAAGATGGGAAGAAATTGATAAGAATATTCAATTAAGTTATGCTTATCAAGAAGGTGAGAAAGAAAATTCAATAAAAGTAGCTAAAGAACTGAAAAGGCTTAACATACCAGTTGAACAAATTGTACAAGCTACAGGTTTATCAAAAGAAGAAGTTGAAAAATTATAATTTAAAATTTTTGGAGACTATAGAAAAACTCGTTATAATCTTAAAATTTTCAGTTATCTATCAGAAGAATTTCCGATTTACACAAATTTTGATAGTGTAAAATAAAGTGTGTAAGTTAAAGGTACCAAAACTTATGCACTTTACTTTTTTATACAAAAAATAT
>CANQFO010000124.1 GCA_947599755.1 uncultured Bacilli bacterium | reverse complement strand
CTTAGCAGTAACTAAAGAGGAATAATGTCCCAAATGTAAACTATCCGCAGTAGGATCTGTTCCCCAATAAAAAGTCACTTTTTCATGATTCAATTTATCCTCTAAATCATCTCCAGCACAATCCTTAATTAATCCTCTCCATTTTAATTCTTCAAAAAAAGTCACTTTCTATCATCCTCCAATCGTAAATCATATATTTCATCTAAATTACATCCATAATCTAAATATATGCTTTCTACATCTTTTGTAGTAACATCTTTTTTATCAAATCCCAAAACAGATAACACATGATAAACAGCATCTTCACTCGGACCCTCAATTTCCATATAGGTAGGAATCATCGGCCAAAAATCAATATCTACTTCTACTCCATTAATTAAATATTGAATTCTTCGATTTTCTTGATATCCTTTAGGCTGAAATCCCAACTCTTTTAACATTAAATTACAACGCTCAAAATTATCCACAACAATTTCTAATTCTTGTGTACCATCAATTTCTGAAGATACCAAATTTTTAATCGTCAAAGTAGTTTTTGATCCATTTGTTCTTAACCTTATCCATTTTCCTGGAACAGCAGGAACAAAATCATAAACATATCTTTTTTGAACCAAATCCCATTGGAATTCTGCTCCTAATTTCTCTAATTTTTCAATAATCTGATCCTTATCAATTTCTAACAATCTTACTTCATATTCGGTATGCACCAAAATCACCTCCAAAACAAAAACTACTCTATCCAATAAGGACGAATAGTTCGCGGTACCACCTTACTTCATAAGTAAACTTATGCACTCAATTATCTTAACGCGATAAACGATTTTTCTCCTAATAACGTATTTCAAAAATTTCTCGTCTTAGTTTACACCAACCACTAAGTCTCTTCAAAACAAAGAAATCATCTACTAATTTATTAATCATCAAAAATTACGTATTTATTGTATCATAAGATAATCAAACGACGCAAGTAACTAACCAATTTTTATCTACCTCAATTAACCAAATCGAAAAAAAAGAGAAAGACCATTTTTCTATAGAATTATTGATCCCTTTATTTTTCTATTAACTACAATAATAATTAGTTTGTATTCTATATCTTCTTTGCATTGAAAAAGTGATAAAATTTCTTTCATCACTTCTTATAGTTAAGAATCGATTTATTTTGTATCTTTTCCTTCTAATTTTTTTAATACATCTTTAGTAACTTCTATAGTTTTAAGTCTAACATCCTCAGCTGCATCCCGTAAAATTGGAGTTCCCTTATCAATAGCCAAATCAACAAGTTCTTGTACTTTAATTTTCAAATCTTCAGCTTTCTTCTTAGCAATTTCTAAAACCTTTTCCTTATCTAAATCAGACAACTCCGCTTTAATCTCATCAACTTTACAATCAAATTCATTTTTTACTTCTTGAAGATCAATATGCTTAATTTGATTCATTAACTCATCCATCTTTACCTTCAACTCTTTACGAGTTTCACTTCCCTTTTTTGGAGCAAACAAGACCCCAAGGCCAGCCCCAACACAGGCACCAACAACAAATTTTCCTAATCCTGATTTTTTTTCTTTACTCATAACTTTCCTCCTTATTTTTTTTATTTTTATTTCGATTAACAATTTTAGAAAAAATTCCCAAAATAGATTGAATCACAGTATCTCCAATCATCATAAATCCATCAGTAGCCTTATTAACAATAGAGAAAAAGCCATTAAAAGAATTAATCTTTTTTTCCACATTATCAATAACACTATCTACCCGATTCAAAATCTGAATCAAACGAATTCCTAAAATAATTAATACAATTAATAATATGATTCCCAATATATATAATAATACAGGTAAAAATAAATTTAAAAATTCCATATTACATCTCCCCTCTATTCCTGATCATCTTCTTGATACATCGAATCAATTAAATCAAACAAATTATCATCTGAATCTATATCTAATTTATCTTCACCATCAGAAATTTTTTCTTTCACAATATCATTATTTCCAAAATTACTCTTTTCACCACTTCTTCTCTTCTTAGTAGTTGCTGAAACCTCAGTTTTAGAATCAGAAAAAGAATCTGCCTTTACTCTTCTTCCTGTAACTCTCTCTTTTGAAGCATCTTTATAATCAACATTGTACTCAAGACCTAAATCTTGAAAATACTCAACCGCATCCCCCATAGTAACTTCTTTTACTTCCGGTTTTTCATCATCCTTACTTAAATCTACCAATAAATTATCCTCCAATGAATCATCAGTAATATCAAATCTAGCTTCTACACTTTCTTCATGAACTTCAATCATATCTCTAGCAATATCATCACTCAAATTACCATAAGCTTTATTTCTAACATCATCAACACTAACATTTTCTCGAACATAACTACTAGTATGCCGAACATCTTTTTTAGAAACAACATCTTCTTTACGATAATTTTTATCCAAAATTCCATAAATAGGAGAAATAATTGGAGAAGGCTTAAAATAAGTACGTTCTTCCTTTTTTTCATAAGGAGTAGCACGACGAGAAACATAAGAACTATCTTTTTCTCCCCCATAAGCACTTCGCTCCTTAAAAACATCCTGATTAGAATAAGAATACTCTTCCCGATAATGAGGAACCCTCTCCTCAACCGGCTCTACAGAACTTTTCTCATCCACA
>CANQFO010000123.1 GCA_947599755.1 uncultured Bacilli bacterium | reverse complement strand
ATAAAAAAACATTTAAAACCATTATTATATATAGTTTTAAATATTCTTTTTTTAATTTTTCATGATTTTATCCTGAATGAGTTTATTCTTACAATATACAAATGGGAAACTCTAAAAAGCAAAAAACACCCAGTATAGACAAATTAAAAAAAATGTAGTATAATTTCAATCGATAGTTCTTGATAAAAACAAACAGAAAGGAGTTTATATGAACAATAAAAAAACCAATGAAACAAAAATAATTGTTTTAGGTGGTTTAGGAGAAGTCGGAAAAAATATGTATTGTGTAATGCATAAAGATGCAATTATTATTATTGATGCCGGTGTAAGTTTCCCAGAAAGCGAATTAATGGGAATTGATTATGTTTTACCAGATTTTACTTTCTTAAAAGAAAATGAAAATAAAATTAAAGCTTTATTAATTACCCATGGTCATGAAGATCATATTGGAGGAATACCATTTTTATTACAAAGTATCAATATTCCGGCTATTTATGCTCCAAATCATGCCAAAGAATTAATTGCAGTAAAACTTCAAGATAAAAACATAAGGTACGATAATTTATTTGTATATACCGAAAATACTAAACTAAAATTTAAAGAAATAGAAATAGAATTTTTCAGAACAACACATTCTATTCCAGATTCTCACGGAATTAGTATAACAACACCAGATGGTAGAATTGTTACTACTGGAGATTACAAATTTGATTTAACTCCAATTGGTCCAATGGCAGATTTATACAAAATGGCCAAATTAGGAAAAGAAGGTGTCGATTTATTAATTGGAGACTCTACCAATGCACTAAATGAAGGGTTTTCTAGTAGCGAATCCGTAGTAGACGAAACACTTGGTGAAATGTTTGATAAATGTAAAACAAATCGTATCATTATCGCAACATTTGCTTCAAATATATATCGAGTAAAACACATCTTTGAAACATGTTACAAACATAATAGAAAAATTTGTATATTCGGTAGAAGCATGGAAAATAATATTAACATTTCTATTAATGGTGGATATATCGATCATAAAGAACTACTAATATCCCCAGAAGAAGCCAATAATTTAAAACCAAATGAAGTAACAATTCTTTGTACAGGTAGTCAAGGAGAACCCTTAGCTGCTTTATCAAGAATTTCAAATGGCACACATAAACAAATCAAATTAAGACCAGACGATGTAGTAATTTTTTCCTCTAGTGCAATTCCAGGAAATGCACTAAGTATCTCCAAAACCATTAATAAACTATATTTAAAAGGAGTAAAAGTATACACAAATAACGCTTTAGCAGATCTACACACTTCTGGTCATGCAAATGAAGAAGAAATTAAATTAATGATTAGATTAATTAATCCAAAATATTTGATGCCCTTCCACGGAGACTATCGAATGTTGAAAAAACAAGCTGATATTGGAATAAATTGTGGAATTCCAAAAGAAAATATCTTTATTTTAAAAAATGGAGATACCTTAAATATGAAAAATCACCAAATTACTAAAGGAGAAAGTAAACCAGGCGCAGACATCTACGTGGATGGTAATCGTATTGGAGAAGTAGGAATTGCTGTTTTAAAAGACAGAAAAATTATGGCAAATGATGGAATACTTGTAGTAATTATCAATGTAAATATGAAAAAAAGAGAACTATTAATTAAACCAAATATTACAACAAGAGGATTCATTTTAGTAAATGAAAATGAAAATTTAATTCACAAAATTGAAAACAAAGCAGAATCAATTATCAAAACTGTCTTAGCAGATCCAAAATCAAATTTTGCAAACTTAAAAAGTGAAATTACAGAACAGCTATATCCATTCATTAATAACCTAACAGGTAGAAAACCAATTATTCTACCAATTATATTAGACATTAAAAGATAACAAAAATTATCTTTTTTTTTATACTCGATCATAATAATGATTAAAAATTCCTTCCGCTAATTCAAAAGAATTAAAATTACCAAACAAACTAAGACGAAAATAAAACATTCTCTCATCATAATTAAAAATTTTAATTAACTGCACATAATGATCCCAACTAAGTTTAAATAAATCCTGATAAAAAATAGGAAAAAAAAGATAAAAAAGTTCCATTAAATACAAATTCGTCCTAGAAAAACTATCAGTAATCCCATACCGATACTGCAAAAAAAGTTCATATTGAAAAATACAATCAGCTCTTTCTCTTCTAAGCTGAAAAACTTTTTTACCAATTTTCCAAAAAAAGTAAAGTCTTTGATCTGACTTCATCAAAATTCCTCCTTTCAAAATATTATTCGAAAAAAATCTTATTTTACAAAAAAAAAGAAACTATTTAGCTTCTTCTTGTGCTCTGGTTTCACGAACAACAGTAATTTTAATAGTTCCCGGATATTTCATCGTAGTTTCAATTTTTTCTTTAACCTCTCGAGCAATACGATGGGCCTCTAAATCATCCACTTCATCAGGTTTAACAATAACACGTAATTCTCTACCTGCTTGAACAGCAAATGTCTTATCAACACCAGAAATATCATTTGCAACTTCTTCAAGCTGAGAAAGACGATTGATATAATTTTCTAAAGAATCATTACGAGCTCCAGGTCTAGATGCAGACAAAGCATCCGCAATCGCAACAATAGTAGAAATAACACTAGTAGCAAAAGTATCTCCATGATGAGAAGCAATAGCATTAATCACAACAGGATCCTCATGATATTTCTTCGCAATATCAACACCAATATC
>CANQFO010000122.1 GCA_947599755.1 uncultured Bacilli bacterium | reverse complement strand
TAATTGATAGTAAAGATCCGAAATATTATTATTTGTATGCTTATGATATCGGAGGAGCAGATAAAAAATTTCATGAACAAGTGGTAATTGATAGTAAAAATCCAGAATATAATTATTTGTATGCTCGTTATGTTAAAGGATCAGATAAAAGATCCCATGAACAAGTAGTAATTGATAGTAAAGATCCAAAATATAATTATGATTATGCTGAAAATATCGAAGGAGCAGATGTGAAAGCTCATGGTCAAGCAATCATTGATAGCAAAGATATATATTATACTTACTTGTATGCTTTTAATATCGAAGGATCAGATAAAAGAGCCCATGGACAAGCAATCGTTGATAGTAAAGATCCATATTATAATTATATGTATGGTAATGATATCGAAGGAGCAGATGTAAAAGCCCATGGCCAAGTGATCATTGATAGTAAAGCTCTAAAACTTAATTATAAATATGCACATAATGTAGAAGGATCAGATGTAAGAGCCCATGGTCAAGTAATTCTTGATAGTAAAGATCCAAAATATAATTATATGTATGCTCATGATATAAAAGGAGCAGATATCAAAGCCCATGGTCAAGCAATCATTGATAGTAAAGATTTAAAATATAATTATAAGTATGCTCATGATATAAAAGGAGCAGATAAAAAAGCTCATGAACGAGTAATCTTTGATAGTAACGATGTATTTTGGATTGACATCTTTAAAGAAAATATTGGCACAGATAATAAAATTGAAGGAATAACTAAAAAAATTTTATCTCTAAAACCTTAAAGAAATAATTAATTTCATTATTTCAAATAAGTTTAAAATATTTGTTGATGGATAAGGAATATCTGATAAGGAAAAACTAATCCTTAAACTAAAAGGAGGAAATCGGATGGAAATGTTGGCTGAAGAAGTAAAAAATGACTTAAAAAAACTAAAAGAAAAATATGGAGATAGTACCATAATTGAAAAATTTGAAAGAGATATATTACAAGTGAAAAACCCAGAATTAAGCTATTTTTTTGCTACTAAAATTAAAGGAGCAGATGTAAAAGCTCACGAACAAGTAATCATTGATAGTAAAGAACCAAAATATAATTATGAATATGCTCATGATATAGAAGGAGCAGATATCAAAGCCCATGGTCAAGTAATCATTGATAGTAAAGATCCAGAATATAATTATAAGTATGCTCTTAATATCGAAGGATCAGATGTAAAATCCCATGAACAAGTGATAATTGATAGTAAAAATCTGTATTATAATTATCATTATGCTCTTAATATCGAAGGATCAGATATCAAAGCCCACGGCCAAGTGATAATTGATAGTAAAAATCTGTATTATAATTATCGTTATGCTCTTAATATCGAAGGAGCAGATGTCAAAGCTCATGAACAAGTGGTAATTGATAGTAAAGATCCAGAATATAATTATGAGTATGCTCGTAATATTGAAGGAGCAGATATAAAGACCCATGGTCAAGTAATCCTAGATAGTAAAGATCTAGAATATAATTATCTGTATGCTTGTGATATTGCAGGAGCAGATAAAAAAGCTCATGGTCAAGCAATCATTGATAGTAAAGATCCAGAATATAATTATAGGTATGCTCTTAATATCGAAGGAGCAGATGTGAAAGCTCATGAACGAGTGATAATTGATAGTAAAGATCCAGAATGTAATTATGATTATACTCGTAATATTGCAGGAGCAGATATAAAAGCTCATGGTCAAGCAATCATTGATAGTAAAGATCCAAGATATAATTATTTTTATGCTCGTGATATAGAAGGAGCAGATATCAAAGCCCATGGCCAAGTAGTCCTTAATAGTAACTCTTCATTTTGGATTGACGAATTTAAAAGAACTATTGGTATAGATAATGAAATTGAAGGGGTAACTAAAAAAATTTTATTCCTAAAATCTCAAAAGAATAATGGATAAGGGATATTTTATAAGAAAAAACTAATACTTAAACTAAAGGGAGAAAATAAAATGTTAGCGAAAGAAATAAAAGAAGAATTAATCAAATTAAAAGAAGAATATGGAGATAGCGTAGTAATTGAGCAATTAGAAAGAAATGTGCTACAGGTGAAAAATCCAGAATTAAGCTATTTTTTTGCTACTAAAATTAAAGGAGCAGATGTAAAAGCTCATGAACAAGTGGTAATTGATAGTAAAAATCCAAAATATAATTATAGGTACGCTCATGATATTGAAGGAGCAGATGTGAAAGCTCACGGCCAGGTAGTTATTGACAGTAAAGATTTAGAATATAATTGTTTGTATGCTTGTTATATTAAAGGAGCAAATAAAAAAGCTCATGAACAAGTTATACTTGATAGTAAAAATCCAGAATATAATTATGAATATGCTCTAAATGTAGAAGGATCAGATGTGAAAGCCCATGGTCAAGTAATCATTGATAGTAAAGATCCAAACTATAATTATCTGTATGCTTTTACTATAAAAGGAGCAGACAAAAAAGCTCATGAACAAGTGGTAATTGATAGTAAAAATCTAGAATATAATTACGCGTATGCTTGTGCTATAGAAGGAGCAGATGTAAAAGCCCATGGTCAAGTAATCATTGATAGTAAAGATCCAGAATATAATCATCTGTATGCTCATGATATAGAAGGAGCAGATATCAAAGCCCATGGAAAAGTGATTCTTGATAGTAAAGATCCAAAATATAATTATAGGTATGCTCTTAGTATAGAAGGAGCAGATAAAAAAGCCCATGAACAAGTAGTCAATGATAATAAAGATCCAGAATATAATTATTTGTATGCTCGTAATATTGAAGGAGCAGATGTGAAAGCTCAT
>CANQFO010000121.1 GCA_947599755.1 uncultured Bacilli bacterium | reverse complement strand
ATTTCTAGATACTCTTACATTTTTATTTATGCTTGGGAAAAATTAATGGTATAGGTAATAGAAAATGATACAGGATTGGTTGGTAAAGTAGCCATAGAGTCAAGGGTACCAATAGAAAGAATTACTGTTTTCTCCTCTCCTGATAAAACTTTGTCTTCTTTTTTTATTGATTCATTACCTGGCCATCTAGCAAAGGATTGAAGATCCAAAAAATTCTCTCTTACCAAGGTTTCATCTTCATTCTTTGTAGGACCACTTCCTATAAACACTGCAGTTGGACCATTAATTGAAGAAATTTTCGCATCTAGTTCTCCATTATTGACTATATTAAAATAACAAACAGCTAGTGAATTTGGTGCTTTAACAATAAATTCTGATAGTGTTATGGTTGTACCATTTGCTATCATATGACCGATTTCTATATAACCATTCTTTACTTCACAGCTTAGTGTTTTATAGAAAATATTCCAAGATGTCTGACTAGATTGTACGGTTGTAGTTGTTTTAATTTGTAATTGTTGACTTAATGCTGCATAAGCAATACTTATCCCAATAATAGAGATAAATATAATTAAAATAATATATGTTTTGATATGACTACTTTTCATGTAAACCTCCTCTAGATTCAAATAAATTTTTTCTATTTATTCTTATCTAGTTTTAGTTTACACCCCCCCCCCCAAGGTTTTGTCAATTATACATTTGTTTGCAAAAATGATAATTTCATTCTTAAAACACCTATATCATAAAATAAATACTTACTCATTTTTTTAGATATCTTTTTGTATATATCTTTCCTTTTTTTATAGAACATTCATCATTTAAAACAGAATATGGATCTAACTGTTGAAAGTAATCGTCTAAAAAATGAGAACAATTCTCCTTCTGATGAATATACTTTTGATATTCTTCTTCACTATCTGCCATATAAAATGGATCAGACATAACATGATTAATCTCACAAGACAACATATCTATCTTTTTGTTTTCATTTTTACAACGATTAAGATCATCATTTAAACTTTTTTCCAAATCTAAAGATTGAGCAATTTTCACATTTTTTTGATAAATATCATCATATAACTGTTCAATAGAAACATTCTTATATTGATTTTGAGCAATCTCTCTTTTTAACTCATGAGCTTTTACCCAAAAAACAGCACTAGTAATACCAAATGCTACACCTGCCCCAGTTAAAACTAAGCAAGTAATTAAATTAATAGAAGAAAAAATAACCCCAAATAAAAACAAAGAAACAGAAGAAACAGAGTATAGACTCTTAACACAATTTAAAGTATCCAAATGATTACGATCACTTAAATGATTTTGCATAAAATCTTTTTCTTCTTCATTTTTCCTTCTAGAAACATCTAATTGTTCAATTTTAGAAGAAAGTTCACTAATTTTACGTTCCATTAAATTTTTAGCATAAATAAACAACCCAAACACCTCCATTGACAGATAGAATAATACCAAATAATAAAAATGTCAACAAAACTACTAATTCAATGGATTAGTAATTTTTTCAATTTTTCCAAACTGATCATAAGTAAGTTTAATTTTTAAAGTATCCTTACACTGTTGCAAATATTTACAATAACTGTCTAAAGAAAAATTGATTTCAAAAACTTCACCATTAGAATCAACACTAAGCATAATTTCATTTGGAACATCATCAAGATCCACATTTTGCTGAAAAAACAATTGAACTAAAGTAGAAGTAGAAATTTGTAACTGATAAGTTGTTTTTCCACTTTCATATACAGTTTTTGAAAGATAACTTGCCTGATCTAAAAGATCAGAAATATTTTTTTCATCAATAAACTCAAAAAAATAATAAGGATTATCTGCTTTAATCCATAATTGTTCCACATTCTTCAAAAACTGATCTTGATCTCGATAAAAATCAACAGTTAATAATTCTTCGGTTTTACTAAACATTTCTTGCTGATTATATTTTACTCCTTGATACAATATTTTTTTCTGATCCCAAGAAATATGATATTGAAATTGATAATTTTGATTCAAAATTTGCTGAATAGAAAACTGTTTAGAATTACCTTTTTCATAATTTATACCATTCATCGTACCTCTAGGAGCAAAACGAACAATACAAATAATAATAAGAAAAAAAACAAAATAAAATCCAAAAAACAAAATTCCTCTACCTCTAGAAGTCTTAAGTAATTCAAAAACAATCCACTTCTTTTTTTTCTGATCACTCTGATTAGAATTTTTCAAATCCATTATTTTAACACCTTTCCTACTAAATTATCACGATTAATTCCATTCAAATAACTAGAAACGGACATTTTTTTCTTTCCAAAAGGTAAAACTTCAGTAAGTACAAGATAATCTTTCCCCGTACAAACAACAATTCCTTCCTTAGAAACATGAACAATTTCTCCAACCTTCCCATGAAAAGACTGATCAGATAAAACATAAGCAGAATAAATTTTAAAAATTTGATCATCTAATAAACAATAAGCACCTATACTAGGAGACAAACCTCGAATACGATTAAATAAATCATATGCTGATTGAGAAAAATCAAGGTGTTCCTCTTCTCGAGTAATATTATAAGCATAAGTAACTAAACGCTCATCTTGAACAATCCGATCATTTCGATGTTCAACAATTTTAGGAATAGTTTCTAGTAATAAATCACGACCCATAATCATTAATCGATCATGTAATGTTTCTAAATTATCGCTATCTAAAATATCAGTAGATTTTTGAGCAATAATATCTCCACTATCCATTTTTGTATCCATATACATAATCGTAATTCCTGTTTCTTTATATCCATCAATAATCGCTTTATGAATAGGTGCTCCTC
>CANQFO010000120.1 GCA_947599755.1 uncultured Bacilli bacterium | reverse complement strand
TTTCATAAATCCTTATTTTATAAGGGTTTGCGAGATTATTTACCACAACAGTTTTTGTATTTCTTCCCACTTCCACATGGACAAGGATCATTTCTACCAATTTTCTTTACTCTCTTAGGAGTTTTTTTAGTAGATTCTCCCCCAGATTCATTAGTAATTTTCTTTTTTGAAACTTCCTTTCTCTCAATATTTTGACGGATCTCTGCTTTCAACAAGAAAATAGAAACATCCTTATCAATTTTTTGAAGCATAGAGTCAAATAAATCAAATCCTTCCATAGTATAAGCCCGCAAAGGATCTTCTTGAGCATATCCTCGTAAATGAATTCCTTCTCTCAAATGAGACATAGTATTAATATGCTCCATCCAATAATTATCTAAAACTTGCAATGTAATAACTTTTTCAAATTCATCAGTAATTTCTTTAGGTACATTTGATAACTTTTCTTCATATTCTGAAATAACCAATTTAGAAAGTTTATCAATAACCTCCTCTACTGATAATTTGGAAATTTCACCTTTTTTAATATCCTTTATCAATAAATTTTCATTAGCAAATTCCACAATTTCTGAAAAATCATCGTCTGTTAAATATCCTTCAGGTGGGATATGAGAATTAACTAAATCTTCAATATGATGTCGAAAAGTATTCAAAACCATCTCATGAATAGATTCACTATCTAAAATCTTATTCCTCTTTTCATAAATAATTTCTCTTTGATTATTCATTACATCATCATATTGCAATAATTGTTTCCGAATATCAAAATTATTTCCCTCAACTCTTTTCTGAGCCGTACCAATAGAACGAGTAAAAGTTTTACTTTGAATAACCTGATCACCTAACCCCATATTATTCATTAATTCTCCGATACGATCCGATCCAAAACGAACCATCAAATCATCCTTCATAGAAACAAAAAATTGTGTATATCCAGGATCCCCTTGACGACCAGAACGTCCACGAAGCTGATTATCAATACGGCGAGACTCATGTCTTTCTGTACCTACAACACATAATCCACCCAAATTTCTAATCTCATCTGATAACTTAATATCCGTACCTCGACCAGCCATATTTGTAGCAATAGTAACAGACTTTTGTTGCCCAATCTTAGAAATAATTTCAGCTTCACGTGCATGATTTTTAGCATTCAATACTTCATGAGGAATATGAGCTTGCTTCAGCAATTTACTAATTAACTCACTGGTCT
Source organism: uncultured Bacilli bacterium (assembly GCA_947599755.1). Lineage (GTDB taxonomy): Bacteria > Bacillota_I > Bacilli_A > RF39 > UBA660 > CANQFO01. The sequence continues at coordinate 1,639 of CANQFO010000120.1, read as the reverse complement.
CGATCGCAATCGTACCAATTAAAACAGGTTGACCCTCATCATAACGTTCCTTAACAAATTGAATAATAGCCTTATATTTAGCTTCCTTAGAAGCATAAACCAAATCAGGAGCATCAACACGAATAACTTGTTTATTTGTTGGAATTTCAATAACATACATATTATAAATATTTCTAAATTCCTCTTCCTCTGTTTTAGCAGTACCAGTCATCCCAGAAAGTTTTTTATACATTCGAAATAAATTCTGAAAAGTAATAGTTGCTAAAGTTTTAGTTTCTTGATTAATATTTACACCTTCCTTAGCTTCTATTGCTTGATGCAATCCATCAGAATAAGCACGACCCTTCATCAAACGACCCGTAAATGGATCTACAATAACAACTTCTCCATCCTGAACAACATAATCAACATCATTTTTCATCGAATAATTTGCACGCAATGCCTGATTAATATAATGAAGTAAAGAGGCATTATCAATTTCATACAAATTATCAACATGAAAAGATTTTTCAGCCTTATCAGAACCACTCTCCGTCAAATTAACACTTCTCGTTTTCTCATCATAAATATAATCTTTATCTTCAATAAGACTTTTAGCAAAACGATCAGCATCAATATAAAGATTTGCACTTTTCATCTCACCACCAGAAATAATTAAAGGTGTCCTAGCCTCATCAATTAATACAGAATCAACTTCATCAATAATAGCAAAATTTAACCCTCTTTGTACCCTCTCTTCTTTATGAACAACCATATTATCCCGTAAATAATCAAATCCAATTTCATTATTTGTAGAATACAAAATATCACATTGATATGCCTCCTGTTTTTCTTTAGTAGTCATATCCCTAGTATTAACACCTACCGTTAAACCTAAAAAACGATGAATTCCACCCATCCATTCCGCATCACGATTAGCTAAATATTCATTAACTGTAATAATATGAACACCATTACCCGTAAGAGCATTCAAATAGGCTGGTAAAACACTCGTCAACGTTTTTCCTTCACCAGTTTTCATTTCCGCTATATTTCCATAATGAATAGCAATTCCACCTAAAATTTGTACATAAAAATGCTTTTCCCCAATCACACGATAAGCAGCCTCACGAGCAGTTGCAAAAGCCTCAACTAAAATGTCATCTAAAGTTTCACCCTTTTTCAAACGACTACGAAATTCTTCCGTCTTATTTTGTAACTCTGTATCAGTAAGACTTTGATACTCATTATCTAGTTGCATAACTTTATCCGCTAAAACAGTGAATTTCTTTAATTCTCTATATTCATGATCAAATAACTTTCTAAGAAAATTCATCATTAATCATCTCCTTCACTCTACTATTCTACCAAAAAAAAAGAAAGAAAGAAAGTCTTTCAAAAAACAAACATACTTCAATCCTTCAAATCAAATTATAAACATTGAAAAAGAATAACCAACTACGCCTTCTCAATTTGTCCAAGTTCAACTTCAACAGACGTTTCTTGACCAAACAAATCAACTAACAACATAACTTTTTGATTAGGCAAATCCACAGAATCAATTTTTCCATACATTCCATTAAATGGTCCAGAAACAATACGAACCTTACTACCCTCAACAAGATCAGCATCAACATCAATCCGACAAATCCCATATTAC
>CANQFO010000119.1 GCA_947599755.1 uncultured Bacilli bacterium | reverse complement strand
AACCAGTTTTTCTACCGGTACTAGCAGAATTTCCTCCTCCTGAAGATGCATATCCACTATTTCCACTTGAACTATAAGAAGAACCACTAGAACTACTAGAAGCGGTAAACCTAGGATCAGTAGATGTATTAATTCCTGAACCTTGTCTTTGATACCTAGGATCAACTGCCGAATTCGGTGCACTAGCACTAGGTTTAGGATTCGCCTGTTGACGAGCAAAATCTTCACGATAAGCAGCCGCAGAACCATCCTGGGTACCATACTGATCAAAACGAGCACCATTATGAGTGGTAAAATTAGGCGTACCAGAATCCCAACCAGCATCCGTTGATCCAACACTTGAATTTGCCATTCCAACATCTCCTTAATTTGTATTTATTTTTACCTACAACAACAGAAAAATTTATCATATTATACCAAATTGAACTTATTAATAATTTTTATTATAATACAATAACCAATAGAAAACCACACTCTATTATAAGTAAACTATAGCACAATAAAAAGTAAAATGCAACAAAAATTTTTCAACTATTAAATGAAAAGTTAAATAGAACACATCATTTTTTAATGTTCAATTAAGTATTACAATGATCATCTTTATAAAATAATTAATAAATTATATTTTTTATAATCAAATAAAAAAGTGCATTTTTCTAAAACACACTTCATTCCTAGCAACAAATTTGATATTGACAAAATTAAAAACTATTTTACTTCTACAGTAGCTCCTGCTTCTTCAAGCTTAGCCTTAATTTCATCTGCTTCACTAGTAGAAATATTTTCTTTAACAACACCATTATTATCAACAATATCTTTAGATTCTTTTAATCCTAATCCAGTAATTTCTTTTACTACTTTAATAACTGCAACTTTAGCAGCACCTGCTTCTGCAATAGAAACAGTAACTGTACTTGGTGCAGCATCAGTTGCATCCCCTGCAGCAGGAGCAGCAACAGCTACAGCTGATGGATCTACTCCAAATTCCTCTTTCATTGCATCTACTAATTCTTTGATTTCTAATAATGTCATTTCTTTTAAACTACTAATAAATTCATCTCTTGTTAATTTAGCCATAAATAATTCCTCCTATTTCTATATTTAATTCTTAATTTTCTTCTTTTTGTTGACTATATAAGTCTAAACAAATAGATAAGTCTCTTGCAATACCGATCATACCTCCAGCAAGCATAGTAAGTAATCCTTCTCTTGATGGAATAGTAGCATATTCTGCTAACTTAGCTTGATCAGCTTTTTCACCATCAACAATACCTACTTTTAAAATCAAAGCTGGATGAGTTTTAGCAAAATCAGATAAAATTTTAATAGGTGCTATCTGATCTTCACCAAAAGCAAAAGCACTAGGACCATTTAAACTTTCATTTAAATCAATTCCTAAATCATTAAAAGCACGTGCCATTAAAGTATTTTTATAAACTTTATAATCAGATTTAGAACTTTTCAATTTACGACGTAATTCTTTTGCTTCACTATCAGTAATTCCACGATAATCAAATAATACAATAGAATTAGAATTTTGAATATGTTCCTTAATCTCATCAATAATTAATTGCTTTTGAGCTAATATTGCCTCACTTGCCATAATACACCTCCTTTATAAATTGAAAGATACCATAAAAAAGAGTTCTAAAACAAAACGCCAAAGAACTCTCTGAAATACAAACACAAGTCCTCGGTAGGATTTACTTCTATACCTACTGTCTATGGCACCAACAAATTGTCTTTATTATAACGAATATTTTTCTATTTGTCAAAAGTATTTTCTACTTTGATTCCAGGACCCATAGTAGAAGCAATAAAAATATTCTTAATATATTCACCTTTTACTGTAGCAGGTTTAATTCTAATAATATGAGATACAAATGCATCTAAATTAGCAAGTAAATCTTCTTCTGAAAAAGAAACCTTACCAATAACACCATGAATATTTCCAAAACTATCCGTTCTATATTCCACACGACCTGCCTTAACTTCTTCTACAGCTTTAGAAACATCCATCGTAACCGTTCCAGTTTTAGGATTTGGCATCAGCCCTTTTGGTCCCAATACTCGACCCAATTTTCCAAGAAGTGGCATCATATCAGGAGTAGCAATCATCGTATCAAAATCAAACCAATTTTCCTTTTCGATCTTTTCTAACATATCAGTATCTCCAACATAATCAGCACCAGCTTCTCGAGCCTGATTAGCTTTATCTCCCTTTGCAATTACTAATACTTTCTTAGTTTTTCCAGTTCCCTTAGGAAGTACAATCGCACCTCTCAATTGTTGATCAGCTTTTTTCGTATCCAAATTAAGTTTCATTGCTATCTCAACAGAACCATCAAAAGAACTAGTAGAAGTCATTTTTACCAATTTCACAGCTTCTTCTTTAGAATATACTTTATTTTTTTCTATTTTAGATACAGCTTCAGTATACTTTTTACTTCTTTTTTTCATTTTTTCCTCCTTATGGTTAAAGCGGATTTTTAAAATTCCTCCACATAGATAAACTATATGAATTATAAATAAGAATTACTTTTCTGATTCAATAGCAATTCCCATATTTTTTGCAGTACCAGCAACAATTTTTATTGCTTCATCCACAGTATATGCATTTAAATCAGGCATTTTAATTTCTGCAATCTCTTTCAATTGTTCCTGAGTTATCGTCGCAATTTTTTCAGTTGAGCCCTTAACAGATCCTTTATCAATCTTTGCATATTTCTTTAACAAAAAGCTTGTAGGGGGAGTCTTGATTACAAAATCAAAACTTCTATCATCGTATATTGAAATTTCTACTGGTAATATATCCCCCATCTTATCCCTAGTAGCATCATTATACTTAGTACAAAATTCTTGTAAATTAATTCCTGCAGGTC
>CANQFO010000118.1 GCA_947599755.1 uncultured Bacilli bacterium | reverse complement strand
GTATTATTATTTTTTTCAATAGGAAAGCCATGTACTACTTCTGAATTTATACTAATGCATAGAGCTGTTGGAAATCCTTCGTATCCTTTAAAAGAAGGAGTAGCTCCTTTTGAACGAATAAATTTTTCTGCTAATCTATCTAACTCTTTTGTTTTGATTCCTTCTTTTATATATGGTTGTAGATACTTATGTGTTTGATAGACAATATTACCAGCTATTGTTAGGAGTTCAATTTCTCGTTTACTTTTTATGGTAATCATTTTTTCATCTCCTTAATTCTCTCTAATAATTTTGTCTATTTCTTTTGCTATATTTTCAACGTTATCATTTCCATTTACTTCATATAAAACGTTTTGCTTTTTATAATGTTCAATAATCGGTATTGTTTTTTCTAAATACATTTGATATCTAGTTTTAAAGGCTTCTATATTATCATCACTTCGCTGATATAATTTTCCACCACAAATATCACATATTGACTCTATCTGAGGAGCATTTTCTTCTTCATTTATGTTATATACTGCATGACAGTTTTCACAGATTCTTCTTCCGGTAATTCTTTTTTCTAATATTTTTTCTTCTACATTAATTACAATTACCTTTCCTATTTGATATCCCAATCTTTTTAAGATATTATCATATTCTATAGCTTGATCTAGATTTCTTGGAAACCCATCTATAATAAAGCCATTTTTACAATCTTCTTTTTTTAATCGTTCTTCTATTAATTGGTAAGTAATTTCATCTTTTACTAATTTTCCACTTGCTAGTGTTTCAAAAACATAGTTACCTATTTCACTGTCTTCTTTAGATATTTCTCTTAAAATATCTCCTGTTGATATGTGTGGAATATGATATTTTTCTATGATTTTTTCGGCTTGAGTACCTTTTCCAGCAGCAGGTGGAGCAATAAACATAATATTTTTCATTTTTTACCTTCTACTATATCCTCTTTTATAACTTCTCGTTAGAATGCTACCTTCTAATTGTTTATATGTTTCTAATGCAACACCTACAACGATTAGTAATCCTGTACCACCTATAGAAACAGATGTAGGTAAGCTCGTAAACTTAGAAAATAATATTGGTAATCCTGCTATTACTACTAAGAAAGCAGCTCCTAAAACAGTTAATCTTGATAATATTCTATTTACATGTTTTTTCGTATCTTCTCCTGGTCTGATTCCTGGAATATATCCTCCATTTTCTTGTAAATTTTTTGCAAATTCTTCTGGTTTTAATTGTATAAATGTATAAAAATAGGCAAATAAGAAAATAAATATAACATAAAGGATAAATCCCACAGGTGTTGTATAAGTTAAATATTTTTGCACAATTAATGTGAATTTTTCTTTTTTAATTACTTGAGCAATAATACTTGGAATAGATAATAAGCTTGATGCAAAAATTACTGGTATTACTCCTGCTGAATTAATTTTAATTGGCATAAAACTTTGAGCAGCACTTCCATATGCACTTGTTGATTTATTTGCATATTGAATTGGTATTCTTCGTTCTGATTCTTGGACAAAGATTACTCCTATAATAATTGCAAAATAGATTATTACAAAAATAATAAATTTAATTATTCCTAGTGTAATTACTTGTACTGTACCATCAAATGCAATTAATCCATTGAAGGCATCAATAAACATTTGTGGAAGTGTAGCAATGATACCAGCCATAATGATTAAGCTTACTCCATTTCCTATTCCTTTTTGCGTAATTTGATCTCCTAACCATAAAAGAAAGGCTGTTCCTGCTGTTAATACTGTTGCAATATATAAATATTGCATAACATCTCCTGTTTTTCCAATAAAAGCAAAAGCAAAGGCATATCCTTCAATAAAGGCAAAAGCAATTCCTATATATCTAGTAATTTGATTTAACTTTTGTCTTCCTGTTGGACCTTGTTTACTTAATTCTGAAAAATAAGGAATTATATCCATTTGTAATAGTTGCATAATAATTGATGCAGTAATATAAGGCATTACTCCTAGGGCAAAAATTGAAAAATTTTTTAATGCTCCTCCACCCATTGTATTAATTAATTCTAGGAATCCAAGGTTGCTTGTTAAGTCTTCTGTTCCTGGAACTCGAATTGAGATACCTAATATGAAGATCATTAATGCTCCAAGGGTAAAATAAATTCTATGTCTTAAATCTTTATTAGTTGGAGTAAATAATTGCTTCATTATTTTTATCATATTAGATCACCTCGGCTTTACTTCCTGCCTCTTTAATCTTTTCTAGTGCACTAGTTGAAAATTTATTTGCCTGTATTGTTAATTTCTTTTCTAATTTTCCTGTTCCTAATACTTTAATTCCATCTAGTTGCTTTTTTATTAATCCTACTTCCTTTAATAAAGCAGGAGTTACAACTGTTCCTTCTTCAAAACGGTTTAAATCTTCTATATTAAGAACTGCATATTTTGTTTTGAATCTATCATTTTTGAATCCTCTTTTTGGAATTCTTCTATATAATGGTAATTGTCCACCTTCAAATACTGGATTAATACTGCCTCCACTACGTGCTTTTTGTCCTTTTTGACCGCGACCACTTGTTTTACCAAGACCACTACCTGATCCACGACCTACACGCTTTTTTGCATGAGTAGCTCCGATATTTTTTTCTAATTCATGTAATTTCATTATCCTAATATCTCCTCTACTGTTTTTCCACGAAGTGCTGCTACTTCTTCTGGTGTTTTAATTGTTTTTAATGCATTTAAGGCAGCGTTCGCCATATTTAATTTTGTTCTTGCTCCTAGTGATTTAGAGACAACATCACGAATTCCTGCTAATTCTAAAATTGCACGAACAGATCCTCCAGCGATAATTCCTGTACCTGCTGATGCTGGTTTAATAATTACTCTTGCAGCTCCGG
>CANQFO010000117.1 GCA_947599755.1 uncultured Bacilli bacterium | reverse complement strand
TAGAAATAGAATGGAACATTGAATTTTAAGAAATAATGATATTTTTGGACTTTTCCTATTCCTGCACATGGTGGAAGAGATTCAGGAACATTATATGGAAATACCTTAGAAAAAAATTTAAACTTACAAATTTCCAATTATTTAAAAGAAGAATTAGAAAAAAATGGAGCAATTGTATATATGACAAGAAATGATGATATAGATTTATCCTCAATTTATGATTCAAAGAAAAAAAGAGGAGACTTATATAGAAGACTACTAATGATTAAAGAAAACAAAAGTAATTTATATTTATCTATCCATATAAATTGGTATAAAAATGAATCCTGCAAAGGAGCAGAAGTATTATATAATCCAATTAATCAAAATAATGAATTTTTAGCAACCTCCATTATGAATGAATTTAAAACAACATTACAAAGTAAAAGAGAAGTAAAAAAAACAGATTTATATATGTATAAAAATACTACAATACCAGGAGTCTTAATTGAATGTGGATATCTTTCTAATTATCAAGAAAGAAAGAATTTACAAGAACCACAATATCAACAAAAATTAAGTAAAGCGATCACAAAAGGAGTAAAACAGTATTTAAAAAAGAAAACAGAAAATAATGCTTAGCAAAAAAATAGCTCAAAATACTATTCAAAATATATATTGTAAAAAAACAAAAAAACCGATATAATAACTATAGAGTAAGATCGGGGTGATTTCTAGTGATTGTGAGATTAATAAAGAAAAGCAAAATTTATAATTTTACTTTACCTACCAAGGTAGCTGGAAATTATTGGATTACAGATAATGATTACTTAGGAAATACTAGAAATTTAATTAATGTAGAAGAATCAGATGGAAAATGGAAAATTAAAAGTGATTTTGAAACCAAAATCATGCAGGGTGAAAAAGAAGTTACATCAGCAATATTAAAAGAATATAATCTCTATTTTTTAAAAATTAATACAGATAATGAATATGTAATTTTATACTGTTCTCCAACCATTGAACAAGAAACAATAAAATTAAGACTAAAAGCAGAAAAAGAAATTATTATAGGAAATGATCCAAGATCTCATATAAATTATAATTATCCTTTAATATCAAAACAACATGCCAGGCTAATCTATAAAAATAATAGTTGGATAATCCAAGACTTAAACAGTAAATATGGTACATATGTAAACAATATAGCAGTAAAATCTCAACCATTAGAGTATGGGGATATTATTTTTATCATGGGATTAAAAATAATTGTAATGCAACAATCTTTAGTCATTAATAATATTGGTAATTTCATAAAATTTGATAATAATACATTTGAAGTAGAAAGACCAATAGAACAACGTCAATTAGAAGTAGACAATATTGAAGAAGAAGGAATAGAATTCTATAAAGAAGATGATTACTTCTATAGAAATCCAAGATTTAAAACAAGAATAGAAGATGTAAATATTGAAATAGATCCTCCGCCAGGAAAAGAACAAGAAGATAAAACACCATTAATTTATACTGTTGGTCCAATGATGACTATGGCAATGATGTCAGTTTCTATGGCTTATTCTACATTAAGTGGTGTAATTGATGGATCAAAAGATTTATCCTCAGCACTTCCAACTTTATTAATGTCATTAGCTATGTTAATGACTATGTTACTATGGCCTATGTTAACTAAAAGATATCAAAATAAACAAAGAAAGAAAAAAGAAAAACTACGACAAGAAAAATATCTAGAATATATCAGTCAAAAACGAGAAAAAATTCAAGCTGAAATGAAAATTCAAAGACAAATTTTGATTGATAACTATTTACCATTAAATACAACCAAAGAAATTATTTATTCCAAAAAAAGAAATCTTTGGGAAAGAGAAATTGAACAAGAAGATTTTTTAGATTTACGTCTTGGAGTAGGAACAACTGAACTAAGAGGTAAAATTAGTATTCCACAAGAACATTTTTCTTTAGAAGATGATAATCTATTGCAAGAAGTATACAAACTAGGTGCAGAATCAAGAACTTTAGAAGACGTTCCTATTTCATTATCCTTCATTACAAACAATATAACGGCAATTATTGGTATGGCAACACATAAAAAAGATTTTATTGATGGCCTATTATTACAAATGATTGCTTATCATAGCTATGAAGACTTAAAAATTATCATATTAACAAATGATAAAAACAAATCAAATTGGGAAGCAATGAAAGTAGCACCACATTGTTGGAGTAATGATAAAAGTATTCGCTATTTTGCCTCAAACTTAGACGAAGCAAAAGAAATATCTTTAGCCTTAGAAAAAGAAATGCAAGCCAGAAAATTTAAAGAAGTAAATGAGAAAAGAGAAATCAATAATATAGATTATAAACACTACAAACCATATTACGTAGTAATAACAGATGACTATAAATCTGTAAGAGAAATAGAATTAATAAAAGATATTACAGAAATGCCTATTAATTATGGATTTAGTCTAATAGTCATTAGTCCAAGATTAGTAAATCTTCCTAATGAATGTAAAACATTTATTAGTATAGGAGATAAAAAATCAGGAGTATTTGAAAATGAATTAGTATCAAACAAGCAAAAAGAATTTATAGCAGATACAGATCCTATATTAAATCTTTATGAATGCTGTAAAATCTTAGCAAATATCCCTATTGATATTGCAAAAGAAAGTCGTAGTCTACCACCAGGAATTACATTCTTAGAAATGTATAATGTCGGAAATATAGAACAACTAAATATTCTAAATCGTTGGAAAGCAAATGATCCAACCAAATCACTACAAGCAGCAGTAGGAGTAGATAAACAAAGAGAATTATTTAAATTAGATCTTCATGAAAAATTTCATGGACCACATGGATTAATAGCAGGAATGACAGGTTCTGGAAAATCAGAATTTATTATTACTTATGT
>CANQFO010000116.1 GCA_947599755.1 uncultured Bacilli bacterium | reverse complement strand
CATCTCCAGTTAATACACCACCTTGAATAGCAGCACCCATAGCAACAACCTCATCAGGATTAACTTCACGAGATGGTTCTTTGCCTAATTCTTTAGTAATCAAATCATAAACCATAGGAACACGAGTTGAGCCACCAACCAAAATTACTTTATCAATATCTTTCTTAGTCATTTTTGCATCTTTTAATGCTTTCTTAACTGGTTCTAAAGTAGACTCAACTAAATCAGAAATTAAATCCTCAAATTTAGCACGAGATAAAGTCATATCTAAATGTAGTGGTTCTCCATCATCACCCTTAGCAATAAATGGAGCAGAAACTTGTGTAGAAACCATTCCAGATAAATCTTTTTTCGCTTTTTCTGAAACTTCTTTCAAACGTTGCATAGCCATTTTATCTTTGCTTAAATCAATACCATTTTCCTTTTTAAATTCTTTAATTAAATACTCCATGATTCGCTCATCGAAATCATCTCCACCTAAATGATTATTTCCATTAGTAGATTTAACCTCAAATACTCCATCACCTAACTCAAGAATAGAAACATCAAAGGTACCACCACCTAAGTCATAAACCAAAATTGTCTGTCCTTCATCTTTTTCAAGCCCATAAGCAAGGCTTGCTGCAGTTGGTTCATTAATAATTCGTTCAACTTCAAGTCCAGCAATTTTTCCTGCATTTTTAGTTGCTTGACGTTGAGCATCATTAAAGTAAGCAGGAACAGTAATAACTGCCTTAGTTACTTTTTCTCCTAAATAACTTTCTGCATAATCCTTAATATAAGATAAAATCATTGCAGAAATTTCCTCAGGTGTATACTCCTTTCCTTCTAATTCAACTTTTTCACTAGTTCCCATTTTTCTCTTAATAGAAATCACTGTATTTTTATTAGTCAAAGCTTGTCTTTTAGCAGCTTCCCCAACAATTCGTTCTCCCTTTTTAAAAGCAACTACAGAAGGAGTAGTTCTTCCTCCCTCAGGATTAGGAATAACTTTTGGAGCACCAGCCTCCAAAACTGCGGCACATGAATTTGTTGTACCTAAATCAATACCAATAATTTTACTCATATATATCTCTCCTTTTCTTATTTTTGATTTACTTTAACAGATGCAGGGCGAATAACCCTATCTTTTAATTTATAACCCTTTAATAATACTTCTGTAACAACATCATCATCCATTTCAGGAATACAATCTGTCATTAGGGCTTGCTCTTCACTAGGATTGAAAACTTTCCCCACGCAATCAATTTCCGAAACACCAAATTTCTTCAATACATCAGTCAAAGTAGCATACATCATCTTAAAACCAGCTAAAAACTGAGAAAGCTCATCCGTTAAATCATTATCATCAAGCTGAATTGCTCGTTCAAAATTATCAACAATAGGAATTAATTCCATAATCAAATCTTGATTAGCATATTTTAATAAAGAATTTGTCTCTTCATCTTTACGATGACGATAATTAATTAATTCTGCTTGAGCTAGTTTTACCTTTTCAACCAATTGTTGATTAAAATCTTCAAGTCGCTTAATTTCTTCTTTTAATTGATGCTCTTTATCTTTTTTTCCTTGATGGCACTTTCCTTTTTTGCCTTGACAACAACATTCATCCTTAGAATTTGTTGAAGCTTTTTTCTCAGAAACTTGACAATGAGACTGTTCCTTAGAATCATCTTTTTCTTTTTCCAAAGAAGAATCATTTGATTCAGATTCTAATTGTTCTACTACTTCTTCTTTTTCCATATAATCCCTACCTTTCTATATTTTCTTTCATGTACTCAAGCATGGAAACAACACGATCATATTCCATTCTTTTCGGCCCAATAATCGCAATTGTACCCTCTTCACTACCAGTTTTAAACCTAGTTTTAATTACAGTAACATCACTATCAATATTACTTTCATTACCAATATAAACCTTAATATTATTGTCATTATCTTCTTCAATACTACGAAGAACTTCTTGATTTTCTAACTTATTAAATACTGTTTTAATTTTCTCAATATTACTACTAAATTCTGGTTGCTCTAAAAACTTATTTCTGCCCATAATATTAACTTCTTGATTGGTAAAATCATTAAATACATGATAGAAAGCGTTATATAGTTGTTCATGTTGTCTAACATAATTTCCAATAATAGGCTTAATCTCATATTCGAGTTTAACACTAACCTCATCAATAGGAGTACCAGAGATTAAATTGTTAATTAATGAGACAGTCTTCTTTACTTCCTCTAATGAAACGTCTTGCAAGCGAATATTTTTGTGTTCCACATGACCACGATCAGTAACAATAATCACAGTCATACTAACCTCATCAATAGGAACTACTTCAATTAATTTCAAAAGATTATCATGAGAAGTACTACCAAGAACTACAGTAGTATAATTCGTCATATCTGAAATTACCTGCAAACTTTTAGTAATCACATCAGATAATGCAAGTTGCTGATTACGAAACACAATCTGTAATTTCAGCATATCTTCAGCATTCATTTTTTTCTTATCCATTAAATGATCAACATAATATCGATATCCTGACTCACTAGGAACTCTTCCAGATGAAGTATGAGTCTTCTCCAAAAAACCAGCTTCCTCTAATTCCGCCATTTCATTTCGAATCGTAGCAGAAGAACATTTTAAAATTTTAGATAACGTTTTAGAACCAACTGGAGTAGGATCTTTAATATAACGTTCAACAATTAATTTCAAAATTTTATTCTGTCTCTCAGTCAACATAAAATCAACCTCTCTAGCACTACTATTATATGAGTGCCAATATCATTGTATGACAAATTTTAGCACTTGTCAATAATTTGTGCTAAATTATCTCATAATCTTAATTCTCAAAGTAAAAGCAATTTTTATAATATGAGTTGCATTTACTTTGAGAATAAGTATTGCAATTACTAT
>CANQFO010000115.1 GCA_947599755.1 uncultured Bacilli bacterium | reverse complement strand
CATTGAAAATTCCAACAATTGTTGGAATTTTCAATGCTCCTATACAATATCCCATCACAGCAAATATTGCCAATACAACAATTCCAGCCATTTTTAAATTAATAGCTGATAAGATAAAATAAAATATAAGTCCAACCATTCCTCCCAAAGCAGTAGTAATTAATGACTTAATTGAAAATATATATAATAATCTAGTTTCACCTTTATAATTACGAGGTATATAATAAGTTCCCATAATTTTTCCTCCCTTGTATAAAATCAATAATAAATTATAATTATTCAATTGTATCTTCTAATAATCCAAACAAATCAGTAAAAGCATTTTTTATTGGTTCAGCACAAATAAATAATACCGCTAATATAACTATAAACGCAATAGTTACCTTCATTTCAGCTATATCTTTACCATTATTTTTCATACTTAATGAAACACCAGTAAAACCAATAGCTACTATAAACATAGCACCTCCTATTACTCTAAAAACATTATATATATCATCAGTAGCTTTAAAAATTCCATTTGCATTTTCTACAATATTATCAGCATCTGCAGTTCCCATATTACTCCATTGTTTTCCACTATGAAATACATCATCAAAAAAACTTTCTTCTTCTTCAGCATAAGAATTATTCTTTGAAAATACAAATAATACAACTTGTAACAATATAAAAATAATTATTATATTAAAAACTTTTTTTAACTTTTTCATATACTAATTATACTCCTCCACTAATATACCTATTTAATATAATTATACTTAAAATAAAATCATTTTTCAACATAATTCGTAGTTTTTTTTCAATTTTAATATATTTGTAATATTCTATTCATCTTAATATAAATATATTTTTATAATAAAATATATTTTATTTTTTCTATATAAAAAAATAAAACCCTACTTTTTAAAGTAGAGCTATTTTTTAATTTTACAATCCTAATACTTTTCCAATAGCGAACATTCCTAAATAGGTTAAAACCCCAAATAAAAGTGTCCACATCATTCTATTTTTACAAGCTGCTTTTTCACTAGCAGCTACTGTTGTAAAATATTGTATACCAACTATAGAGAATCTGATTATATAAAAACCTGATACCGCAACTTGAGTAACTGCAATAGCAGTTTTAGCTATTGTAGCTATTGTTTTATGTACTGGCTTAGCTTGAACATTATAAGTAGTACTACTACCACCACCTGATGCATAAGATAAAGTACTCATAAAAATATTAATTAATATAAATATAACAAAAATTATATACAGCATTTTTAAAATCTTTTTCATTTTTATTATCATTCCTTTCCTTTTTTCACTTTAGTACATTTATGAAAGGTACAAAAAATTTTCCAGTCTTTTATCCATTAACTTCCAATTCCACCAACAACTTTTATTACAAATTCTGTAATAAAATATAATATATTACTAGCTCCAATAAAAACTATTACACCTATTGCAAAATTTTTCAATTCCTCACCTTTTAATTTAGCCTTTTTTTCAGCAGCCCATGGAACACCTCTACCATCTGCACTAAAATATCTTATAGCCATCCATGTTAACATGATTAAAGCTAAACCAGTACCAAACAATCTTACAAGATTTAATATATTTCCCAATACCCATCTTACTTTTTCAACTGCTTTATCAACAGTATCTGGATTTGCATTTGATAATATTCCACCACTTAAGAACCACATATTTTTATTACTCCTTTTTTAACTAAATATCATTTAAATTAGAATCAATAAATATTTGTAATAATTTTAGAATTCCTGAAACACCAAATAGTATTACAGCCCCAATTACATACGCATTAAGATCTTTCTTCACATTGGCTTTTTCTTGACTACCACTAGTTATATATTGAATACCTAAAACTACTAGCATTATAATTGCTATACCAGCACCAATAGTAGAAACCAAATTTATTATAGCACCTACAACGTTAGTAACTGTGTTTCCAACATGATCATGTCCACTAGTACCAATTTTTACCTTCTCAAACCCATTTAATTGTTTTTCCATGTCCCAAGCTAATATACTATTACTAAATAACACTCCAATTGAAAATAATATTAAAATTATAAAAATAATTTTTAAAATTGTTTTACTTTTTTTCATAATTTTCCTCCTATTAATCTATTACATCTTCAACAAAATATTTCAAAAGTGTCATTATTCCACTAGAACCAAATAATAATACTGCACCAATTACATATGTAGGCATATCTGTTTTTAACTGACTTCTTATTTGAGCACTACCTGTCATATATTTAACAGCAATTGCAACAGCCATAACAATTGCCCATCCTAAAGTTATTATTCTAAGTATATTTAATATCGCTCCTAAAGATCTAGTTATTAGTTTTCCAACTGTTTTATTACCTACCTTTGCCTTTTCAAATTGTTGATAACCAGCATCAAATTGATTTTTTTGTATATATTGGTTATCTAAAGCTAAAGCAGCATTAAGAGGCATCAATATTTCAATAAATAATATACTTAAAAATACTATAATTATCATTTTAAAATTAAAAATCCTTTTCATAATTTTCTCCTTCAACCTCTTAATTGTATATTTTTATATGCCATTTTCTTACAAAATTCTCCATTCTAATTTAATTATACACTAAACTAATTTTTATTTCAACATTTTAAAAATTTTTTATTTTTAATTTTTTAATAATCTTTTTTATTAAATCTTTACAATATTCATTTACATTTAGTATCAATTTTTAAATATTTTTTAGAATGTTTTTTTAAATTAATAATATTAGAATAAAAAAATTCCAATTTTTAAAATTTTTTTCAAAAAACACTTGAAATTTATAAATAACTATGCTATTATATAAAAGTAATTTTTATTTTGTATGGAGCAGTAGCTCAGTTGGATAGAGCAACGGCCTTCTAAGCCGTGGGTCGGGAGTTCGAATCTCTTCTGCTTCAC
>CANQFO010000114.1 GCA_947599755.1 uncultured Bacilli bacterium | reverse complement strand
GGCGACTCGAACGCCTGACCGATCGCTTAGAAGGCGATTGCTCTATCCAGCTGAGCTACGCAGACATAACTCACTGACAACTAAGATTATACAATAAAAGCACTATTATGACAAGTGCTTTTTTTCACTTTTTTAGAACAAAAAACCAAAAAAACTAAGGTAAATCTCCCAAACTAATATATTTAACTTCTTCATGATTAACCTCAAACATAACCATATTCACATCATAATTATCAAAAACAGAATACGCAATACTATAAACAACTTCTTCCAACAATTTATCATTCCCATCAAACAAATAATCATTAAAATTAAGAAACATAACATTATTTTCTTCATGATAATCAAGAAGTAAAGCATTACTATTCAAAAAGCTCATCAAATTTGGCTCATAAATATAATTTGTTGCTAATTCCTCTACAATAATTTTAATTTTATCTCGATTATCATTAACATATTTAGTAACAGGAACATAATACAAAGAATGATCAATTTCCTCCAAATAATAAATAACAACTTTAGAAATATCATTTCTAGAAGTAAGAGAGTATTTTTTATTAATTCCAATACTTTTATTCAAAATATTAGGTAATTTTTCATGAGTATTAGGATATTCAGATAAATTTTCCCCTTCTACTAAAATACTAACACCAACCACATCATCTAAATCCATGATACTATAAACAATAGAAGTAATCATTTGTTTTTCTAAAGAAACATCTACATGTAAAATTTCTTTGGAAAAATCAACCGTAATAATCTGATCAGCATAAACAATTTCTCTAACTTTAACTCCTTCAGGTATAGTAGCCATTAATCCTTTAGAAAATTTACTAGAATCTTTAATAATCAAATTTTGCAAAATTTTAGCCACCTGATCCTTTTTATCAGTAGAATCAAGTAATATCCGACTACGAACCAAATAGCCATCATCATTTAACAAATAAATACTATTCGTTGCCAAACCAGTAATCTGCTCAATTTCCAAATTAGTTCTAAGAACATTTTTTGATGTTGCAGTAGGAATAGAATAAATAGTTAATAAAATAAACATAGTCAACGTTGTAATAAAAATCTTCCGTAAAGCTTTTGTTCTAAGCATGATATCACCTATAAAAGCATATGAAAAATCGTACCATTTTAGTACGATTATAAAGATAATTCTTTAAGTTTTAATAACTCCACAACAGCACCAGCCCGACCATTGACACCAAGTTTTTGCATAACATTAGAAATATGATTACGAACTGTTTTTTCACTAATTCCCAACTCTAAAGCAATTTCTTTTGTACTCATATTAGATATTAAAAGCTCAAAGACACTTTTTTCTCTTGGTGTTAAAATTGTATTAGACATTTTTTTATCACCTAAAATATTCTATGAGAAAACAAAAGTTTGTTGTATGCTTTTACCTACTAGCTCTTTTGAAATTTAACCGTAATATACATCTTATTTTGATACTCTGCCTGAATTAACCTCATAATATTATTTGCTAATGCATTATCATGCTTTTCTGAAACACAAACAACAGAAGCATTAGAATTATCAATCTTGACAAAGCAATCGATTCCTTGCTCTTTTTTAATCTTCTTTTCCAAAGTCTCTTCTTTACCTTGTAATTCATTCAAATATTTTAACTTTTCATAAACATTATTTTTTTCTTCACTACTAATTGTATCACTCGTAAGTTGTTCTTGCAAAACATCCATTTCATTCTGCCTTTCTTCTTCTAAACTAACTCTCATCGCAACAAGTGAAGAAACTTCCTCTACAGCTTCCTTAGTAGTAGTCTTTTTACTACTAGTCTCTTCCGTTTTTGAAGTAGAAGATAATAAATCATTAGGCATTGTAATATAATAAACACTAAGTACAAGAATTAAACTAAACAATGTCAAAAACCACAAATTTTGTTTATTTATCATACGGTATCCTCCCCATTCACTAAACTATATGTTAAAAGCAAAAAAATATGAACAAATAAACTCCTACATTTTTAAACTTTTTTTGATAAAAGAGAGCAAAAAAAATAAACAAATAAACAAAAAAGCTGATATAAAAATAATGAAATTCTACTCAGCATTACCTTTAAGATATCATGAATAATTAAAATAAATCTTTTCCACAATTTGAACAAAAGCGATCATGTTCAGTAACAGGATTACCACAACTAGGACAAAAATGAGAAGATTCTTGAGAAGATTGATGAGAAACACTATCATCTACATTAGTCTGTCCCACATTCATATCTAAATTAGAACTTTCTACAGGAGAAGAATTAGATAAAATTTCTACAGAATCTGAAGTAGAATTAGTAGTTACATCACTAGAAATAGATAATTCTTCATCAGAAGATTGATTTTTAGAAGGGAAAAGGAAATCTCCAACAGGAGAAGGACCAACATAAGTAGATTTTCCAAATCCTAAAATAATATAAAAAATAGGAGAAAAAAACAAAAGTCCTAAACCAAAACCTGTACCTTTACCAAAACTGCGTGCAAGACTCATAGCTAAAATAACAGAAAAATACAAAGAAACAAGAGAAAGTAAAAGTCCCAATATAGGAATCACCCAAGCAACCAAACTAGAAAGAAGAACAATCAATACCCAAAAAGGATTAATTCCACTAATCTCACAAGCAACTACTTCATTATAAATAGGAATCAATGATGCCCAACCAGGCTTATTAGCCTTAGAAAAAACTTTCCATTGACCAATAACCGTAAAAATATATAAAATAAGCACAATAACAACTACACCCAACAATGCCCCCAAAAGGACAGAAAAAATATCTCCATTTAAATGATACCCATAACCCGCATAAGTATCTGTATAACTAATCATAAATTTACCTCCTATTGATAAGCAGATTTTCCACTGCTTTCATTAAACCAATTTTTCCATAAGGATAGGTAAGAGAGCCCTGCATATAAGCAATATATGGATCACGAATAGGTCCATCACAAGAAAGTTCAATAGAAGATCCTTGTGTAAATGAACCACTAGCCAT
>CANQFO010000113.1 GCA_947599755.1 uncultured Bacilli bacterium | reverse complement strand
TTAAATTTAAAAGAAAAGCCTAATTTCAACAAAAATTAAACTTTTTTCTTTTCTTCAACTGTCAAACTCGGGTTATATCACAACTCAAACTATTCTTCAACATGTTTTCCCAAAAATTGAGCAATAACATTAACTAATTTTTCCTCTAATTGCCCAACATCACTCTTATCAGAAATAACCATAACCAACCCAATTGCATCACCATTCATAATAATAGGATAAATTACATAAGCTAAATGATCTCGTTCATTATCAGTCAAATCAATATCATGAACTCCAAATTCAACAATACTTTTTCTGTCCTTCATAACGTTTTCCAAATATTTAGAAATATTTTTTTCCAAATACTTTTTCTTAAAATTTCCTGCTCCAGCTATAAACTTATCCCGATCCGTAATCAAAACAGTTTTACCAACTGTATGATGAATAATATCCACTAATTGCTTAGAAACATCCTCTAAATCAGACATTTTAGAAAACTTTTTTAATGCAATCATTTCACTATCAACAAAAATTTCCAAAGACTCACCATCACGAATTCTAAGAGTACGTCGAATTTCTTTCGGAATAACAATTCTTCCTAAATCATCCACTCTCCTTACAACACCAGTTGACTTCATATAATTATTCCTCACTTTCTCCATACTAATATTCTTCTACATTACTCCAAATTTATACACATTAAATACTTCTTAATTATATTATAATCAATATTTCCACAAATTCCCTTGGTAAATATTTCCATATTATAAAGAAAAAAAAAAAGAAACATTGAACAAAAATGTTTCCCATTAAATTACATTTTAATTTTCCTTAAAAATCCTCGAATTAGAAATAGTAAATAAATACCTTTCTCCTTGCTCCTTAATTCCATTAATCAAAGTAGTATCCTTAACCAAAATTTTAATTTCTATACTTTCAAGCAATTGCCTAAAATAAGCCCCATTCAAAAATTTAACCATTTCCGCACAAAAATGATTTTTCTTTTCTTCATCAATATCCCCATTAAAAACAGAATCAATTTGAACAATCAATTGTTCAGAAAGAGATTTTTTAATTTGTTCTTTCATAATTTTCTTAATTTTTTTATTCACAACAGAAAAATCCTTCTTATTCAATCTAATAATTTCCAATTTTTTCTCATTAATCAATTTCTCAACTTGAAAAGACAACTCATCAATTCGCAAATCCAAAATTTTTGGACAACTACAAATAACATCATCACGATAATGAAAAATAACATCATCTAATTGTTGAGTATTCAAAACAACTCGATACTTCTTAGCCAATCCCAAAAACTTAGATTTAATAGAATCCATAGAATCAAGAGGAGGCTTTTTTAACAAAGAAACAATATCTTCATCAACCAAAATAGTAGTATTATTTTTAATAATTTCCAAAATCGCACGATGATAATTTTCCTCATGCTGTTTCCTGAAATTTTCCAACATATCATTGTCCATAATTAAACACTTCCAATATTATAAATCTATCAAGAATCGACTAACTTAGTCAATAACATTCTCAAATTTTTGCCAAATTTTATCCAACAAAGAAACCAAATAATAAACAGGATGCTTTTCCAACTGAATAAAATCTAAAACAATCATCAAATCAGTATTTCGATGAACAAATCGAAAAGAACGACTAACATCAAATGCATCCATAAAAACAACCTCCATATCCAACTTAGAAAAAACATCATGAGGAATAACAAGCTCTATAGAATTACGAGTCTGATTCACACGACTAATTTTAAGACGATTAGCCAATTTTTCAAACCACTCCTCATACATATACACAATTAAATCACGATTTACTTTACCAAATCGATCCTCCAACTCATTCTTAACAGACAAAAAACTTTCCAAAGAATCAATTTCATTAATCTTACGATGAATTTCTATTTTCAATTCATCATCACAAACATAATTATCATCAATATGAGTACTAACCTGTAACAAAGGAACAGAAGAAGAATCCATCTCTATATCATGAACAGAAACATCTCTCTTCTTAAGAGAAACCGCATCATTTAACATTTTCAAATACAAATCAATACCAACAGAATCAATAAATCCAGCTTGTTCACTACCCAAAATATCCCCCGCACCACGAATAGACAAATCTCTAGTAGCTATAGAAAAACCACTACCAAGCTCAGTAAATTCTTGAATCACTTTCAATCTTTTAATAGCAGATTCAGTAAGAACCTTAGAAGGTTCATACATCAAATAAGCATAAGTAAACTTATCACTTCTACCCACTCTACCTCGAATTTGATACAACTGACTCAACCCAAATCGATCAGCATCCATAATAATCAAAGTATTAACATTAGGAATATCAATTCCCGTCTCAATAATTGTTGTACAAAGTAAAATATCATACTCATGATGAACAAAATCAAAAATTCGACCCTCCAACTCATTCTTAGTCATTTGACCATGAGCAACGGTTATTCTAGCATTAGGAACAAGCTGATGAATTTTAAATTTTTCCTCTTCAATCGATTGAACACGATTATATAAAACAAAAACCTGACCATCCCGCGCTAGCTCCTTATCAATTGCATCCTTTAAAATTTGAATATTTTTCTCAACAACATAAGTTTGAATAGGATATCGATTAACAGGAGGAGTCTCAATCAAAGAAAGACTCCTAATTCCAACCATAGACATTTGCAAAGTTCTAGGAATAGGAGTAGCCGTCAACGTCAAAACGTCAACATTAGTTTTATATTGTTTCACCTTTTCCTTATGACGAACACCAAATCTCTGCTCCTCATCAATAACAAGCAATCCTAAATCACGAAAACAAACATCATCACTAAGCAACCGATGCGTACCAAATACCAAATCAATCGTACCATCCTTCAATCCATCTAAAATTCGCCGAACTTCCTTAGGTGAAGTAAAACGATTAAGCAAAGCAATAGAAACAGGAAAACCCTGAAAACGAACCAATGCATTTTCATAATGCTGATTAGAAAGAATTGTAGTAGGACATAAAAACAAAACTTGCTTAGAATCTAAAATTGCCTTAAAACAAGCAACAAAAGCAACCTCCGTTTTTCCAAAACCAACATCCCCACAAAGCAAACGATCCATAGGAAC
>CANQFO010000112.1 GCA_947599755.1 uncultured Bacilli bacterium | reverse complement strand
TAATTAAAAAAAATCATAATATTATATATGAGGTTAAATTTTGTATAAACAGAATCATAAAAAACCTAAACTCAAATTATCTATACTTGAAACTGAAATTCATCTTTGTTATAATTGATTAGAAGATAGAGAGGGATCAGGATGACTAAGACAAAAAAATCCAAAAAAAAGAAAACAAAAAAAGGATTGGGAAAAAAAGAATTCTATTTTAATTTAATAAGTTTATTGATCATGATAATAATTGGAATTTATTTTGGAATAAGAAGTTTTTACTATTATGGAAAACAAAATCAAAAAATTCAAGAAGAAGCAAAAACTTTAAATGGTACAGTAATTGCAAATAATCCTGTAGTAAAAGAAGGAATTGGTCTACATCAAGATACAGATGGATATTACTTTCAAGGAAAAGTTGCAAATAATTATGTTTCTTTGATGAATCGAATTTTCCGCATAATCCGAATCAATAACAATGGTACAGTGAAATTAATTAGTGAAGATATTGTATCACAATTTATGTGGGGAGAAAATTCATCTTATCAAAATTCAAATTTATACTCATGGTTAACCAAAACAAAAGATCCAAATAGTGGAGTATTTTATCAAAGTATTTCTGATGCAAATCAATATCTAGTAAAAACCAAATACCAAGAAGATCAACTATCAAATAAAAAAGTCATAGCTTCCAAAAAAAACTTTTCAGATTGGATTACCACCTTAACTGTTCATGACTATGTAAATGCAAAAGGAGAAGAAAGTTATTTAAATAATGGAAAATATTTTTGGATTTTAGGTCATGATGAACAAGAAAATAATTTGTATGTAGATGAAGAGGGTATTATTCAATTAGGAAATATAGAAGAAAGTTATGGAATACGAGCAGTTTTGACAATAAAGAAAAATTTTGCCATTACTCAAGGAGAAGGTACCGTGGAAAATCCTTATCTTTTAGACACCTCTCAATCAAAAAATTATATCAATAGCTATGTAGTATTAGGAAATGATACTTGGAAAGTTTATCAGGAAGAAAAAGATAATTTAAGACTAGTATTAAATGGATATTTATCTGAAAACGGACAAGAAAAATTTCTTTCATACAGTAATACTACATCATTATATGATATCTCTAATCGAAAAAATATTTCTTATTACTTAAATCAAAGTTTTTATTCAAGCCTACCTTATCAAGAGCAACTACTAGATTGTGAATATAAAATAGGAGAAATCAGTACCGATACAGGAATGAATTATCAAAATATTGAAAATACCAAAATCACCGCAAAAGTAGGTCTATTAAATATATTTGATTATAATGTAATAACCAATTTAGATGATTTTTATTTTTTAAATAACACCTCAACCATAGGTAGCATGGAATATCTATATCGATCAAATGGATTACTAGAAGAAGAAAAAGTAACCGAAAAAAAACACATTGTTCCTACCATTTGTATTGCAAAAAATTCCCTAAAATCCGGAAATGGTAGTATTTCAGAACCTTTTATTTTGGAGTAGAATATGAAAAAGAAAAGAAAATTAAAAATAAATAAATTTACAATTGTAACTGGAGTGCTAGATGTATTAGTGATAGTAGCATTAGCAATAATTCAAACAACAGATTTCAAAACATTTTGGATTCCTACAGCAATGACAACAATGTCTCATAAATATTTAGCCTATACGTTATATAATGAAGAGACAGTAAATAAAATTATGAGTGAAAATTATATTGAAAAATCTACTGAAGTAATTCGGTTAAATGATATTAAAATAGGAGATACCAGCGAAAAGAAACATTACTCTTCTAAATATGAAAAAGAATTATATACAAGAGATGAAGGAAATGATGTATATAAAATTATTCGAATAGAAGAATCAAAATTCAAAGGATATTTAACCGTAATTTATGACCCAAGCGATATTGATTTAGCAGTTCCAAAGAAATTAGGAAAAGCTGGAGCTTCAGTCAATACCCTATGTAAAGAAAACGGAGGATTAGTTGGAATTAACGGAGGAGGTTTTGAAGATTTAGACGGTTGGGGAAATGGTTCAATTCCCTATGGAGCAATTATTAAGGATGGCAAATTGATCTGGGATCACGCAGGTGGATCAGGAGAACTAATTGGATTTACTAAAGAACATAAAATGTATTTAACAGATAAAACACCAGAAGAAGCAATTGCTGATGGGATGATAAACGCAGTAGAATTTGGACCAAACTTAATTGTCAATGGAAAAGTAAGTAAAATCCATGGAGATGGTGGTTGGGGAACAGCACCAAGAACAATGATTGCCCAAAGAAAAGATGGAATTGTATTATTTTTAATTATTGAAGGAAGATTACCAGGATATAGTATAGGAGCAACGATGAACGATGCAATAGAAATTTTATTACGATATAAAGCATATAATGCCGCAAATTTAGACGGAGGAGCATCTTCTACGATGTCAGTAAATAATAAATTATACAACAAACCATCAGCAGGAGGAGAATATGGAGGAAGAACCGTTTCCAATGCTTGGATTGTAACCAATAAAAACAATAAAAAAGTAACTATTCCAAATACCAAGAAATAAAAATAGAGATGAATTAAGAAATAATATCAAAAAAAAGAAAGAAATAGAATATATTGAAAAAAAGTATATAATTTCTTTTTTTCATGGAAAAGAAATAAGAGAGAAAAAGATCTTATTCTTTAAATTTAAGAGTAGTTGATATATAATAAATAATATGAAAGGGTGATATGATGAAAAGGATTATGGACGGAAATGAAGCATGTGCCTACATTGCGTATCCATTTACTGAAGTAGCAGGAATCTATCCAATTACTCCTGCCTCACCAATGGCAGAGTTGACCGATAAGTGGAGTAGTGAAAACAAAGAAAATTACTTTGGCACTCCCGTTAAAGTAGTAGAAATGGAAAGTGAAGCAGGAGCAGCAGGAATGATTCATGGTTCATTACAAGCAGGATGTCTAACGACAACTTATACTGCTAGTCAGGGACTTTTATTAATGATTCCCAATATGTATCGAATAGCCGGTGAACTTCTTCCTGGAGTAATCCATGTTGCAGCAAGATCACTTGCCACTCATGCCTTATCAATTTTTGGAGATCATCAAGATGTTTACGCCACTAGAACAACA
>CANQFO010000111.1 GCA_947599755.1 uncultured Bacilli bacterium | reverse complement strand
GGAGGAAGTATAGAAGATTTATGGCCCTTTAACGAAGAAATTGTAGCTAGAGCAATTGCAGAATGTGACATTCCAACAATCAGTGCAGTAGGACATGAAATTGATTTTACTATTACAGATTTTGTAGCAGATTTACGTGCACCAACACCAACAGGAGCAGCAGAATTAGCAGTTCCCTCAATGACAGATATTATCAACTATTTAGATAACTTAAAAATAAGACTAAACAAAGTAATTCAAAATAAAATAAAAATCAATCAACAACACTTACAAGAAATCAGTAATCGCTATATATTTACTAACCCCATCACAATTTATCAAACAAAAGAAATGCAATTTGATAATTTAATAGAAAAACTAAAATATAACACAATTAATTTAATATCAAATCAAGAAAAAAAATTACTAACTATTAAAAATTCTTATGTTTTAAAAAAGCCCTACCAACTATTAGAAAAAAAATCAAATCAATACTTGCAAATTATCTCTAAATTAGAAACATTAAGCCCATTATTAACATTAAAAAGAGGATATACAATGACCAGATGGAATAATAAAGTAATTACTAGTTGTAAAAGTATTAAAAAAGAAGATAAAATAGAAATAGAATTTCAAGATGGAAAAATTAACGCAAAAGTATTATAAAGGAGGAAAAAACATGTCAGAAACAAAAGAAAAAGAGTCAAGTTTTGAAGAAAACTTAGAAACTCTAGAAGCAATTGTCAAAAAACTAGAAAATGGAGAAGTACCACTTGATGATGCGATTAAAGAATTTACAAAAGCAATGAAATTAGCAAAAATTTGTGATAAAAAACTAAAAACAGCTGAAGAAGCTATTACAAAATTAGTAAATCAAGATGGAGACATAATAGATTTTAAATTAGAAGAAGAAAAATAAACAAAAAAAAGCATTAAGAAAAATTCAAAATGCTTTTTTTAATACAATATTTTATTTTCATTGGATTTTTTTTGAAATAAATAAAGATAACGCTTTCTGATATTCACTTTCATCATCTAATGGAAGAAAAAGAGAATCATCCTCATTTTTTATTTTACGAATCATCATATCCGTATCATCTTCCGTATTAGAAAAATAAAAATAATCCTGTATTTTATCTACTAACAAATAATCTTTATTCTCTATTTGATAAACAGTTGTATTAATCATATTATTTTCCTCCTATAGATTGTTGCTCAGAAAAAGAATCAGTATACTCAACTTTTAGCATCTCATCCATTTCCTGACTCTTATGATATGCTTTTTCATAATATCTTTGAACAATTTTTCTCTCTGCATCCTTTTCAAAACGAGGATCATTCATATCAGTATATCCATGGTCTAAAGCCCAAGCATTCTTCTCAGAAGAAAGGCCAGCAGAATTCATAGCAGCATAAAAATCATCAACGTCAGAATCAGTATTAATCATAGTAGCATAAGCACTATAAATAACTTCTTCCTCTGAAACTCCATTCGCAATAAGATTACTCATTTTTTTCCCAATTGCAGAAGAATCATAATAATAAGTTACATTTCCATCATCACCAGTAACAGGAGCAGAATAGCCATTTATATAACGAATATTCGTATGCCGATTAGGAGCAATAGCATGGGCAAAAAATTCATTTAAAACTTCATGAGTAATTTTTTGTTCCTCAAAATAAGTTTTTAAATTATCATAATTAACTCCAGCAAGTACAACAGACCCCAAAGAAGCTCCAACTCCCATCCAAAGCAAATCATGTTTTAATTTATTCTTAAAACTAACAGAACGGTTTCCTTTTTTATTACTAGAAACTGGTTTTACTGAAATAGAATTGTTTCTTAGATTCTCCGATAATTCTCTTCGTCTATCTGGATCTGGATTCAACACAAAATCCGGAACCTGAATTTGGAAATTTTTACCATAATTCTCATCATAACTATATTCTTTCATTTTTATCACCTTCTAAAAGCATCATAATAAAAAAAATATATTTTGTCAAAAAAAATGTAAAGTAATAATGTAAAGAATAAATGGAAAATTTTTAATAAAATAATAATAATAAAAACGTTCAAAATAATAATGTAGGAACAGTTTTTAAAGAGGTGATTTTTTTGAAATTTAAAAACAAACTACAAACATTTTTTCTCTTTCTTCTTCTTATTATTCCCATAAATACCTTTGCTTATTCCAATTATGTAATTACCGGAGGAGAAACAATAGGAATAGAAGTACATTCAAAAGGAATATTAGTTGTTGGATTTTACAAAATTGATAACAAATACATTGCCAAAGAAGCAGGATTTTCTGTAGGAGATACCATATTAAAAGTAAATGGAGAACAAACAAATAGCATCGATGAGATGATTAAAAAAGTAGAAGCCAGTCCAAATTTAAAACCCGTCTTTACAATTTCTAGAAATAAAGAAGAAAAAGACATTGCCATGACACTAAAAGAAGACAACAATCATATTTTAAAAACAGGTCTATATGTTAAAGATAAAATTAACGGCATTGGAACACTAACTTATATTGACCCAGAAACAAAAACATTTGGAGCATTAGGACATGAAATTATAGAAACCACAACTGCCTCAAAATTTGAAATCAAAGATGGAGAAATCTATGATGCAAACGTATCAAGTATAGTAAAAAGTAGAAGTGGTAATGCAGGAGAAAAAAATGCAACATATAATCGAAATAATGTTCATGGAACAATATCAAATAATGAATTAGAAGGAATTTTTGGTACCTACACAGAAGATATTTCAACAAAAGAAACAATAGAAGTAGCAGATAGTTCCGAAGTAAAAACAGGAAAAGCAACCATTAAAACAGTAATCAAAGAAAACCAAGTAGAAGAATTTGAAATTAATATTATTGGATTAGATGATACAAATGAAACAAAAAATATACTCTTCGAAATTACTGATCAAAAATTGCTAGAAGAAACAGGTGGAATTATACAAGGAATGAGTGGATCACCGATTATACAAAACAATAAAATAGTAGGAGCAGTAAATTATGTAATTGTAAACGATACAAGCAAAGGATATGGAATATTTATTACAACAATGTTAAAAGAAGGAGACAATAAAAAGACACAATAAGTGTCTTTTTTAAATGAAAGGTGAAATGAAAAATTAAATGGAACACTATTGAAATAAAGATAAACCTAGTGTTTTTGCAGGAATAAGTGCAAC
>CANQFO010000110.1 GCA_947599755.1 uncultured Bacilli bacterium | reverse complement strand
ATGATAATGAAAAGTATATTGAATATTCCACTGGATATAGTGAGACTATGCAAATGGATGGGGTAGAGCCACCTTCTATTAGTTTTACTGAAAATGAGGTTACTTTTGAGAGAATTAATGGAATGATTAAGATAATAGATGATGCTAGTACTGTTAATTTAGATAAATCTATTACTATTGTTTATACTAATTCGATCGGAGTTACTAATTCTATTACTACAAATACTGTTGATGGAGTTATTCCTTTTTCTGTAAATAATTTAAGAGCTAATGAAACTTATACCATTTCTGTTTATGGTTCTGTTAATTTACAAGATGGAAATCCTAGTGTTGATCAATTTCATATTGGTAGTGTTATTGTAAAAACTAAGGCTACTAATCCTTTTAATACTTCTTTTGAGGTTGAGGAGGATTTAGCTAAATCTTTTTCTATTCAGACTAGGTTATTAAATGATTTAGAAAATGATAATACTTTAGAAGCGTCTACTTTAACGGGAATTACTTTTACTTTATATGAAGGAACTACTACTACAGGTAATGTTTTAAAAGTAGTTCGTAGTGTTGATCGTGATTTACGTGAATATTATAGTGAATTGAAAACAAATTATTATGATCAGTCATTTACTATGGATCCTGCTTTTTTTGGGCTTCGTAATTCTGATTTTTCAGCGGATTATTATACGATTGCTATTTCTAATGCTTATGATTATACTGATTTTCAAAATAATATTCCTATTCATGATAATATCATTACTTTTAAAGCTAATGGTGTAATTCCAGATTTACCTACTGATCCAGATCATGCTATTGATTATACTTTTATTCGTAATCGTGAAGCTGATTCTGAACATTATGATAAAGAATTAGATGCAAATACGATTGTTGGTGTTCGAATTAA
Organism: uncultured Bacilli bacterium; assembly: GCA_947599755.1. GTDB lineage: Bacteria > Bacillota_I > Bacilli_A > RF39 > UBA660 > CANQFO01. Next base: position 2,294 of record CANQFO010000110.1, on the reverse strand, counting down.
GGCCATTTATGATAATGCTCAACGATATGCTAAGGTCATTCATTATCATGTTTTTGATGGAGATACGGAACAAGAACTTTCTGATCATTCTCTTACTTATGAGATTTTAGAGAGTGGAGATATTGAATATGTTACTTTTTGGTTTGGTAAAGGAAGTGCTTATGCAACTGTTGATACAGATCTGAGAAGGGGTCATCGTTATTATTTTACTTATGATATTTCTTTGGATTTAAATTATGATGGTGAAGTTGATACGCAATATCCTAATCGTCCTAATATTTTATTAAAATCTGATATTTTAAATATTCCTAAGCAAGAGGCTAAGTTTGTTTTTTATCCTTCTACTTCTACAACTAATTCTATGACTTTTCAGTATAAATTAGATGATGTTGATCAGGCTTTGTATGATAATACTTTAATTGCTACTATTTCTGAAGATACTGTTTCTCCTACTAAAGAAGTTTCTCGTGTTTCGGTTTCTCCTACTAGTGTATATAAAAAGATTGATTTTTCTGATTTAGAAGAGGGGTATTTATCAATTTCTGCTAAGCAAGCTTTATTAAAAAATGAAGATAGTATTTTGGATAAGAGATATATTTATCAATATTTTGAACCTGTTTATTCTATGCCTGATTTGTCTTATTCTGTTATGTTGGGAGTTAATCGTGTGATTGTTTCTTTGAATGATTATGATCAGAATCTTGAATCAATTCAACGAATTGCTGCTCTTAAGCTTACTTTTCAGTGTGAAAATGATAAAATTGTTAAAGATTATGTAAAACTAACAAAGGAACATGCTGTTGTGGATATGAATGAGCTTCGTAAATTTTTAGGAAAATCGATTACGGTTTCTGTGGATGCTTATTATGATACAGGAATTACTGGATTTGATACTGAAAGTAAGTATTATGCTTTGCAAACAATTAAAAATGAATTGGGTGGTGGAAAGTACTTTTCTCTTACTGTTTCTTCTAGTTTAGTAGATTCTAATGAAGCAAGAGATTCTATTTATGAAAAATCAATGACTGATGAGGGCTTTTCTCTTAAGAATATGATTTCTAATCAGATGCTAGTTATTCCTAATACACCTGATTCTGCTGGTATATCATTTAATCATGAATATATTTTGTTAAAAAAATTGGATGAAAAAAAAATGACTGGTGATGATAGTGCTACTTTTACTTTTTCACAGATTATTCCTGGTATTAGTTTAAAAGATGAAAATGATAATGATCAAATTTTTCCTACAATTAGTTCAGTTTCTTTTCAGGCAGAAATTAATTCTGCTCGTGATGTGATTCAAAATTCATTGGTTTATGTTCAGTTATTTACTACTGATGAGCAAGGACTTAATTTGCAAGAAGTAAAGACTGTTCAGTTTACTTTGGATCAGTTGGATAATATAGTGGAAATTGATGAACTTTTACCAAATCAAAATTATGCATTACAGTTTTTTGCTGATGTTTCTGATGGAAAAGGTGGTTATGAGCGAAAAAGGTTATATGATGTTGATGAAAATACGGATCAAAAAACATATTATTTTAAGACTTTGTCTTCCGTTACTTTTTCTGATATGTATGCTAAGTATACTGCGGTAGAATATGATAATAAATATATTGTTTTCCATTATCGTGTTGATCGAACGATGGGATATCAGAAACTTCGTTATCATTTATCTCGTCATGTTGTTGATGATTCTGGAGATAGATATGAAGATGTTGATGTTTCTATTCCTGATTCAGAAGAATTTATGGAAGAGATGACTTTACAGGTTCCTTGTAATCCTGGTAGTGAGTTTGTTTTTGATAGTGAATATTTATTAACAATTACTCCTGTTGTTTCTGTTAATAGTAATGGTTCTAAGAAAGAGATAGAGTTAGAAAATCCTGGTGAATTGCATTTTACATTGAATGCTCTTAGAAGTCCATATGTTGGTATTAGTAGTAGTGTTTCTTCTTCGGCTAATATTTCGGATAAGAGTGCATTAGATTTTCGAGTTAGCGTTTATGATACGGATAAAGTTATTGTTGATGGAGAATATAAAATTCAAGTTTTTGATGATGAAGGTAATGATGTTACTCCAGATGTATATCGAGATGTTAAAAATTCTATTAAAGCTTATAATCGTTTGTTTACTATTGATAATTTAACTATTGGTGAGACTTATGTTTTTAAAGTCGTTTATTCAGAAGATAGTAAAAATGATATTTCTTCAGCGGAGGAAGTTGTGAAAGAGTATATGACTTATGCACTTAATCCTTTTGAAATTAATATTGGGGAGGTTAAGGATAGTG
>CANQFO010000109.1 GCA_947599755.1 uncultured Bacilli bacterium | reverse complement strand
TAAAAAAAATACAAATTAATTGTATAACTTGTATTTTCTCTTAAATTTTTCCAACATTTACTTTACTTCATCTTTTTAAGAATTGTATTACTCATCATAATTAGTAATAATGACTTCTTCTACTTTTCCTCTTTTTTCTCCATTTGAATTAATATTTCTTTTGGCATGAATAAGATGGATATGATAATTCTTATATAATTCATTGATTAATGAAGTATTATGATTGGATAGCATGACATAGCAACCACGATCAGATAATTCTTGATAAACTCTGGCCAATCTTTTTTGTTCTTCTTTACCAAAACCTTCTTCTGTATAGCTGTTAAAAGTATCCTCTTTTTCTGAATCATAAGGAGGATCAAAATAAATAAAATCCCCTTTTTGAGCATCTTTTACGGCTTCTTCGAAGTCTTCATTTAACATTTTTATTTCATTCGATTGAAAATAAACATATGCTAAGGTCATATTTTGTCTATCATAGGTATTAATTTTATTCTTTTTATTATAAGGAACATTAAATTCGCCTTTTTTATTGACCCTATATAAACCGTTAAAACAAGATTTATTTAAATATATTGTTCTTGCGGCATGTTCTGCATTTGATAATTTGGAAAATTTTTTAGGATTTTTATCTAGGTTACGAATTTGATAAAAAAACTCCTCACTATGCTTTGCCTCATAAGTATTCAAAAGTCTTACTGTATCTTCAAATCCTTGATCACTAGCAATAGTTCGATATACATTGATTAATTCTTCATTGGAATCATTAATTACCGCTTTTTTTGGAGAAAGTTCAAAAAGAAGTGCTCCTCCTCCTATAAATGGTTCATAATAAGTATTATATTCTTTGGGAACCAATGAAAGAAGTTTATCCATAATCTGTCTCTTTCCTCCTGCCCACTTTACAAATGGTTTTGCTTTTAACATATTTTTTCTCCTTTCATATTTCCTTCTTTTATTTTTTATAATTTGGACATTTTAAGTTTACTTGATAAGTATACTTGTTATTTCCTGTTTTTGTTATTGTGATTGTAGATTGAGCTAAATTGCATTCTTGATTTGCATGATCTACAACATCTTTTATATAATTATTTTCTACTAATTCCTTTAAAGTGATTGTTTTTTGACCATTTATATTTCTTGGAAAAAGACTTCTATTATTTTGAGCATAAGTTTTTGTTGCTAAAGCAATATTTTTTTCTAGTGTTTTATAATAGTTATTTCTTGATAATCCTAACACTTTATTTACGGCAACGATTGCAATCGTTGACATAATTCCTACTATTGTAATTGTTGCTAGTAATTCAATTAAGGTGAATCCTTTTTTCTTCATTTCTTTATTCATTTTTATCCCTTCTTTTCTTTATTATTTTTCTGCTGCTTTTCTTACTCTCTTCTATTTTTACTTACTAATTCTAATTGAATTGTCAATTGTTTCATTCTTTCAATGATTCTTCTGGCTTTTACTTTGTCTACTCCAGAGGTTGTTATTGAAAAAAATTTTTCTAATTGTTCTAAAGTTAGATTAGAAGTAAAAAAAGTTGGTAAACGATTTTCCATTCGATATTGTAATATTGGCTCTAGTACTTCATCTCTTGACCAACTACTACAGTTTTCTGCTCCAATATCATCTAATAGTAATAAAGGAGTTTTTCTAATTAAATTGAATTTTTCAGAATAATCTGTTTGAAAGGAAGCTTTTAGGCTTCTTAAGAATTCAGGATAATAGATTAAAATACTATTTACTCCTTTTTTCGCCATTTCATTTAATAATGCTGCAATTAAATAAGTTTTTCCTGATCCAAATGATCCTGTTAAATATAGACCTTTGGGTTTTTCTTCTTGATCATATGTTTTCATAAAATCTTTAAAATAACGTAGTATAGGAATTCTTGCTTTGTCATCTTTATAGATATTTTTGAAAGAAGCTTTAGTTAATTCTTTGGGCATTTCTAATAATTCAATATTTTTTGTATAGGCAGTTAATTTTTCTTCTTGAATCTTTTTTTTACATGCTATGTATGAAAAAATGATTGTTTTATGTTGTTGATGAAGATGATTTTCTTGTATTACTGGTGTATAGATATATCCTACTATTTTATTTTTACAACTTTCTAGATTGGTACAAGTTTTACAATTTGCTTCTTCTTGCCAAGCATCTTTTAAATTGGAGGTATGTTTCATCAAAATTTCGTCTTCTGTTTTTAGTTTGTTTATATATTTTTTAAAATCTTTGTCTATACAGGCCTCTTGATAGGACTGTTCTAGAGCTGTTTCGTCTATATTGTCTAAGACTTTTTTTATTGTTGGCATAAGTTCACCACCATTCAATTTTATTGTAACGAAATTTTTTTTAAAAGTCTATAGTCATATTTTATTCTGTTGGTTTTTCTTCTGTTACTTTTAAATTATCTAAATTAATGGTAATATTTCCTGATTGTTTAGTTTGATAAATTTTTGTTTGATATTTTTTTAATCTTGCTATTAATTCTTTGTGTGGATGGGAAAACTGATTGTTTTCTCCAACTGAAATTAAACTAATTTTTGGATGAATTATTTTTAAAAATGGTTCTATTGTACTATATTTTGATCCGTGATGAGATACTTTTAATATATCTATTGGTTCTAAATTATATGTATTTAAAATATAATTTTCGCTTTTTTCTTCAGCATCTGCCATTAATAAAATTTTTCGTTGTTTGTATTTTGCATAATAGATTTGGCTACTTTCATTTTCTTCTTTAAATTCTTTGTTCAATTGAATTAATTTTATCTCACCACAAGTTATTTCTTGATCTTGTTTGATTTGGGTTACTTTTTTATATTTTTTCTTAATTTCTTGTTCTTTTTGATTTAGCGTTCCTAGATTAAGAATGATGTTTTCTACTTGAAAATTGTCTAATAAAATTGTTGCTTCCCCTAAGTGATCCATATCCCCATGGGTTAAAATTAGGTTATCTATTTTTTTGATTCCTAAGCTTTTTAATAATGGTATCGTTTTAGTTCTTACAATAGAATATTGTCTTTTTTGCTTTTTCCATAATTCTTTTTCTAATTTGATTTGTCCTCCTGTATCAACTAAAATATGATGCCCTTTAGAAGAGAGTAAGATGGAATCTCCCTGTCCTACATCTATCACGACACCATTCTTAATACAACAAACCTTTTAGAGTGAACACGATATAACTTATATAATAAGAAAAGTTTTGTAAGTGAATAGGATTTAAAGGCACAAAAATAAGAGCCTTTCGGCTCCTATTATCTT
>CANQFO010000108.1 GCA_947599755.1 uncultured Bacilli bacterium | reverse complement strand
GGTTTTGCCATTTTTGCCACCTCTTCTGTCCAACAGGTAATGGATTTAGCAGGAGTATGTCATCTTGCCGCAATAAAAGGACAAATTCCTTTCTTGCACTTCTTTGACGGATTTCGGACAAGTCATGAATTACAAAAAGTAGAACTAATGGATACCAAGAAATTATATTCACTAATCGATCAAAAAGCCTTAAAAAAATTTCGGGAAAAAGCACTGAATCCATCTAATCCAAAAATATATGGAACTGCCCAAAATGAAGATATTTATTTTCAAGCAACAGAAGTCAGAAATGAATATTATGATAAAATCGTAGATATTGTAGATATGTACATGAAAGAAATCAACAAAATTACAGGAAAAGACTATAAGCCATATCAATATTATGGAAATCCTGCCGCAACCAAAGTTATTGTAGCAATGGGATCAGTATGTGAAACAATAAAAGAAACCATTGATTATCTAGTAGAAGAAAAAAATGAACCCATTGGATTAATGGAAATTCATCTATATAGACCATTTAGTTCCAAATACTTTTTAAAAGAATTACCGAAATCAGTAAAAAAAATAGCAGTTCTAGATCGAACCAAAGAAGCAGGATCACCAGGAGAACCACTATATTTGGATATAGTCAAAACCATTAAAGAAGCAGAGGCAAAAGTTAGTGTTTACGGAGGAAGATATGGTCTTTCTAGCAAAAATACTACTCCCGCTATGATTAAGGGAATATATGATTTTCTAGATACAAGAGACGTTCATCACAATTTTACAGTAGGAATAGAAGATGATGTAACCAAACTATCAATCCCTTATGATCATCGCTTTCAAATTCCAACGCAAAACATGGAATTTTTAGTATATGGATATGGTAGTGATGGTATGGTAAGTGCCTCAAAAGATTTATTAAAAATTACAGGAACATATACAAATGCTTATGTACAAGGATATTTTCAATATGATTCAAAAAAATCTGGTGGAGTAACTATTTCAAACTTAAGGTTTGGAAAAAAAACAATTCGCTCTACTTATTATGTAGAAAAAGCAACCTTAATTGTTTGTACAAAAGATACTTATTTAAGAAAGTTAAAAATGTTAGATAAAATCAAACAACATGGAATTTTTCTTTTAAATACTTCAAAAACACAAGAAGAAGTACTTTCAATGATGAATAGTCATGATAAAAAAATTTTACAACAAAGAAACATTAGAATGTTTTTAGTAGATGCTAATAGAATCGCCAGAGAAAATGGACTAGGTGGAAAAATTAGTGCCATTATAGAAGTATTAATTTTTAAATTAGGAAAAATTATTGACTTTCCCTTTGCAGTAAATAAAATTAAAGAAAATATTGCCATTAAATTTTCTCATAAAGGAGGAGATTTAGTGAATAAAAATATTAAAGCCATGGATGCAATTTTAGATAACTTAATTCCTGTAAAAGTACCTTATGTTGATTTTGTAGAAAATGATTCGAAACAAAAGAGTTTCTTTGAAATAATTGACAGTATGGAAGGAGACTCTTTACCAGTTAGTAAGTTTATTACCATGCCAGATGGAAGATTCGAAGTAGGAACCTCGAAATTAGATAAAAGAAATTCATCAGAAATAGCTCCATGTTTTATTCCGGAAAATTGTATTTCTTGTAATTTATGTTCCCTTGTTTGTCCTCACGCAGTAATTAGACCATTTTTATTAAATGAAAATGAACAACTAGATGCACCAGAATGGGTTCAGAGAAATTTAATCAATGCAAACATAAAAGAAGAAAAATTAAAATTTACAATAGGTATAAGTATAAAAGATTGCACAGGATGTAGCTTATGTAGTGAAATATGCCCAGGAAAAAAAGGCCAAAAAGCGCTAGTAATGAAACCAATAGAACAATTACGTAGAGATCATAAAGAAGAAGAATGCCAATATTTATTTCATGAAGTCAAAGAAAAGAAAATAATCCCACCAAATACAGTAAAAGGAAGTCAATTTGTTCAACCAAAATTTGAATTTCCAGGAGCCTGTGCTGGATGTGGAGAAACCCCATATTTAAAATTATTGACTCAATTATTTGGAGAGAGATTAGTGATTGCTAACGCAACAGGTTGCTCATCAATTTATGGTGCTTCAACCCCATCTATGCCATATTCAATTCCATGGGCAAACTCCCTTTTTGAAGATAATGCGGAATTTGGTTATGGAATAAAAATTGCCGACGAAGTGATGAAAACAAGAATTAAGAAAATGATCGAAGATAATTTAAAAGAAATCAAAAGAAGTGAACAGCCAATTTATAAAGCTTATCTAGAACAAATAAATTCAGAAACAGCAAATGAATTATTAAAAATCATTGATAATACAAAAATAGAAGGACTTTTAGAGTTAAAAGATTTTATTCTTCCAAGATCAATATGGATGGTAGGAGGAGATGGATGGGCTTACGATATCGGGTATAATGGAATAGATCATGTATTATCCCATCATGAAAATATAAATATATTAGTATTAGATACAGAAGTATATTCCAATACAGGAGGACAATCTTCTAAATCGACAAGAATCGGTGCAGTAGCCAAATTTGCATCAGTAGGAAAACAAACAGCAAAAAAAGACTTAGCAAAAATGGCTCTTTGCTACCCCCATGTTTATGTCGCAACAATTTCTCTAGGAGCAAATCCAAATCATGCAATAAAAATCTTAAAAGAAGCAGAAGCATATCAAGGACCATCACTAATAATTGCCTACTCTCCATGTATTGCACAAGGAATAATTAAAGGTATGAAAAATAGCATTCAAGAAGAAAAAGAAGCAACTGATTGTGGATATTTTCCACTATTTCATTATCATCCAGACTCCAAAGAATTTAAATTAGATAGCCAAGCAGATTTTTCAAAATATCATGATTTTATTGAAGGAGAAGATCGATATCACTCATTAAACCAAATTTCAAAAGATGCAAAAAGACTATTAGATGAAAATCTACATCAAGCAAAAGAAAGATATCAATATTATGAAAATATGAATAAAAGGATACTTTATGATAACGAAAATAATCAAGAAAAAAAATAATAAAAAAAAAAGACGTCGGCAAACGTCTTTTTACGGTTCAATCTAAGAAGCTGTTCCCCCTGAGGACAGCTTCTAAAAAGAATAAAAAGGGGTTGGCTAGTGTGATACTAGCGACCAATTCGCCTAAATCCGAATTGGTAGTTCTTATACTAACTGAAAGGTTTGATTTTGTCAATAAAAAAATCAAAAAAATTTAACTTTTTATGAATAATTAGTAAAAATGTCTCTGTTTTTGATAACAAATAATTAGTGAAAATGTCCCTAACAATAAGATACAT
>CANQFO010000107.1 GCA_947599755.1 uncultured Bacilli bacterium | reverse complement strand
AAGAAAAGTTTAAGGATAATAAATATAATATAAATAAATATAAAAATAATAATAAAAGATATTGTAATTATGAGCAAGGAGGCAATTATAAAATGTGGAGTGATTATTTTTTCTATCTTATTGGATTACCAGAAGTAGAAAGAAAACAACATATTTTCGTAATTATAGTATTTTGGATAATTGCATTTTCAATAGGAGGAGCAATAGAATTTATTAAACATAAATTGAGCAAAGATAATGTTGAAAAAAAATTACACAAATGATAAAATATGTTTAATATAAATTTTGATATAAATTTGGAGGTAACAATGGATAAAAATGGTAATAAGGCTTATTCTGAAGTTTATGAAATATTAAATTTACTTGAAGATGAAGCTTTTTCTAAAGTTCCTAAAAAAATATTAAATTTTTTTAATGAAGAAAGAGATAAAGACTATAAACCAAAGATTGATTTAAGTAAACCACTAGAAGAACAAGGATTAATGAGAGATACTATAGTTCTATTGGCAATTTTAAATCTTAATTATTGGTGTGATAGTGAAAATGAAAAAAACGATTTTTTAGATGAATTAAGAAGAAATGGAGAATATGAAAAAGAGGCTTTAGAAGAAAAATATAACCCTGATAATATTTTTAAAAAGAAAAATGAACAAAATGATGGAAATAACGAAAAGAACGAAAATTTGCAACTTATTGAATATAAAGATAAAAACTTTATACAAAGATTCCTAAGTAAAATTAGAAAATTATTTAAAAGGAATTAGGAGGTAAATATGGCAAGTTATAGAGAATTATATGATAGTATAGAAAATCCTTTGGATAACCCTGAAACTATGATGAAATTGATAACAGCTTATGCAAAAAGTTCACAAGGTTTAGGAGGATTATATGATAAATTAACAAAAACTGCTGTTGATACAAAGGAACATACAAAAGGACAATTTTATCAAGAAGATGCAGACCATTTTTATTCTATGTTATTTAATAGATGGAAAAATAGCATAGTAAATATGAGTAAAGACAGATTTATGGAATTAAGACAGCAAGGAAGTTATGGAGATGATTTTAGAAAGTTAAGAAACTTTTTAAAGGGCGTTTCTGATATAACAACGAAAAAAGAGGCAGATGAAATTTTTTTTGGTGAATTTGATGATAAAGAACTTGAATCTGCTATGGATAAATATAGGTGGAATGCTTTTGGAGAAACAAGTGGTTGGGTGCACGTGTGTTCAAGATACATAACAGCAAAACAAGATAAATACCCTAAGGTAGCACATAGGTTATATTTAGATACAGAATCAATAGATACATATAAAATGATAACAGCTCTTATAGAAAAGTTTGATGAACACCAATTACCTTATTATTTTAAATTCGATGAATATGCAAACAGAGATGATACAATAGTTATATATTCTGACAATGAAAACTTAGCAAATTATGTTGAAATTTTACAAGAAATACAAAAGGAAAATCCTGAATTAGTAGGTAGAGCAAAAGACCCACCTGCTTTAACTGGAAAGATTGACGGGTGGATTGGATATGGCTCTGAGCCTGAAAAGAGCTCAAGTGGAAAAAACCAATCATTTAATGAAGTAAGAGCAAAAATATTAGAAACTGCAATAGAAAAAGTAACAAAACAATGGATAATGGTACATAAAGATATGAATATAAAACATAATGGACAGCAAATTACTTTTGAAGATTATATAGCACAAAAAGCAACAGATGTAGAGTTAAAAAAACTAGGCACTCCTTATAGATTTAAATCTAAAAGAGAAACAAATGAAGATATAGCTAGAAGGAAAGGATATAATTTATCTGATTTGCAATCTCCACAATTTAGACAAAAGGTTTATAGTACAATAAAAAGAAATATAAATACAAATTTATCTGTTCTTTGTAAAGGAAAACCTAGTGATGTTCAAAGAACAATGTTGGATATGAGAAATGGAAAACAAATTAGTTTAGATGGATATTTATTAGATACTGCTATTCAAGAAATTGCTGTTGAAATTGCACAACACGATAAAAATTTTTTATTAGATGTTAGAAAAGAAATTGAGAATGAAGCTCAAAAATATGGAATAGATATTAATAAGTTTTGCTTTGATACAAAGAGTAGGGATTCCTTATTAGCAATAGACAAAGCAAATGAACAACAAAAAAGTATAGATAATTTAGATATTCAAGATAATAAACAATCAATAAGAGGTAAAACAATAGAAGATAAAGAAAAAAGAAATATAAAGAAAACTCCATCAAAAGTTGAAAAAATAGGGAGCATTCAAATAGTAGATTATTTAAATCCTTCTCTTATGAAAAGAATGATGCAATTGCCAAATGGAGTAAAAATACCTGCTACTCAGTATATTCAAGAAGTTGTTGCTCCTCATATACCTGCATCTGGAAGGTTTATAATGAAGAATGGTGCTGAAATATCAGCAAAACAATTTATAGAAGAAAGAATAATGTCAGAAGGACAAGAACTATATAATGGTGATATTTCTGCTTTGCTTGATGCTACCACTAAAGCAAATAACGGAATTATCAATATAAACGGAGATGAAATTAATTCAGTACAAATAACTGATATGCTAAATCCTACACTTATGAAGAAAAAAGTGAAACTACCAAATGGAGTAAAAATACCTGCTACCCAATATATTCAAGAAGTTGTTGCTCCTTATATACCTGCATCTGGAAAGTTTATATTGAAAAATGGTGCTGAAATACCTGCAAGACAATTTATAGAAGAATTTGTAATGTTTAAAGGTCAAGAAGAATTTGGCGGTGATGTTTCTGCTTTGCTTAATGCGACTACTCAAGCAAATAATGGAACAATAGAAATAGCAAAACCAAAAGCTCCAAGAGGACAAGCATTGCAACAGGAAATGGGAGTACAAGTAACTTCTATTCACGAAGAACAGGAAGAAATAAAAGAAAATCCTAATCCAATGGAAGAACAAGGAAAAATAAGTACATCTACAATAAAGAAAGGTTTATTTGCAAGTGATGTTACTATTGATGAAACAGAAAAAAAACAACAAGAAATTAAAGATAGAAATGAATTGAGAAAACTAATGTTTATGGGAAGAAGTAATTTGACAGAAGAACAGCAAAAAAGACTTACACAATTACAACATATTTATCAAACAAATCAACAGCAAGTAAATTATCAAAAAAAGGATAATGGAATGGATAGATAGCTAAATGCCTAGTATAAAACATACTAGGCATAAATTATTTGTTTTCAATAATCCATTCATAAACTTCATTTTCAGTAAGTTTACCTTTTTTCATAAGGTTAATTTTTTCTTTAGCTTGTTTCTTCCAATGTTC
>CANQFO010000106.1 GCA_947599755.1 uncultured Bacilli bacterium | reverse complement strand
CAACACTTTTTATTTTGCAAGATTTTATTTTTGATAATGCTTGCACCATAGACTTTTCGTTAGAAATTTGGTACACTGTTGATGGGTGATTTGTGTGAAATTTTATAATACTTTGACTAGAAAATTGGAAGAGTTTATTCCTCATGAAGAGGGTATTATTCGTATGTATACTTGTGGGCCGACTGTTTATCATTATGCTCATATTGGAAATATTCGAAATTATATAGGACATGATGTTTTGGAAAAAACTCTTTGTTATTCTGGGTATAAAGTTATTCGCGCAATGAATATTACTGATGTTGGTCATTTGACTAGTGATTCTGATTCTGGTGAAGATAAGATGGAGGTTGCTAGAAAAAGGGAGCATAAGTCTTCTATGGAGATTGCTAAATTTTATACTGATGCTTTTTTTCATGATTTTTGTTTGGTAAATTGTAAAGTACCAGAGATTGTTTCTCCTGCAACTGAAAATATTTCAGAATATATTAAAATTATTGAAAAATTATTAGAAGATGAGTATGCTTATTTTTCTGGGGGAAATGTTTATTTTGATACTAGTAGATTGAAAGATTATTATGTGTTGACTAATCATCAGGAAAATGAGTTAGTTGTTGGTGCTCGTGAGGGTGTTACTTTGGATATTAATAAGAAAAATCAGTCTGATTTTGTTTTATGGTTTACTACTAGTAAATTTGAAAACCATGAGTTGCTTTGGGATTCACCGTGGGGTAAGGGTTATCCTGGTTGGCATATTGAATGCAGTGGTATTTCTATTAAATATTTAGGAGAATATTTAGATATTCATGGTGGAGGAGTTGATAATATTTTTCCTCATCATACTAATGAGATTGCTCAAAGTGAGGCATATTTGGGTCATTCATGGTGTCATTATTGGTTTCATAATGAACATCTTTTGGATGAGACTGGCAAAATGAGTAAATCAACAGGTGCTATTCTTACGATTAGTTCATTAGTAGAAAGGGGTTATGATCCTTTAGCTTTTCGTTTTATGTGTCTTAATTCTCATTATCGTAAGCAACTTGTTTTTTCGTATGAGGCTCTTGATCAAGCTTTTACTACTTTAAAGAAATTACGTAGACGTATTTCTAGTATTGTTGATAAGGGAGAACTTTTACAAGAATTGTTTGATTTTTATCAGAAAAAATTTATTGGGGAACTTCAAAATGATTTAAATACTGCTAATGCTCTTTCTATTTTGTATGAAGTTTTGAAGGATAGTCGATTGAATGGACATACAAAGTTAGCATTGATTGCTAGTTTTGATCAGGTTTTTTCGTTAGATTTGATTCAAGTTACTAAAGATGTTTCTGATGGTTATATTTTAGAGATGATTGAAAAAAGAAATGAGGCAAAAATTAATCGTGATTTTGATTTAGCTGATCAGATTCGTGATGAATTGTTAACTAAGGGAATTCGTCTTATTGATACACGTGAAGGTACGAAATATGAGATTATAGAGTAAGAGGTATTATTTTGTGATATTTTGAAATGAAGAAAGATTTAGTGTGATAAGTTTCTATTGAGGTAGTTTATTTTGATTATGTTTAGGAAAAATTAAATTTTGGTGATTATATGGAAGTAAAGGAAATTAATGTTTTGGTTCTTGCTTATTTAGGGGATGCTGTTTATGAGAATTATGTTAGAAAATATTTGGTATTATCAGGTGTAAGTCATGTCAATGATTTGCAAAAATTGGCTGTTTTATATGTTAGTGCGAAAGGACAAGCTCGTTTTGTGCGTGAAATGATGAGTCAAGGTTTTTTAACTGATGAGGAAATTCAAGTGGTTAAAAGGGCTAGAAATTATCGTAATCTTTCTCATCCAAAGCATTGTGATATTGTTACTTATAAATATGCAACAGGTCTTGAGGCTTTAATTGGCTATTTGGATTTGCAAAAACAGAAAGATAGAATTGATGTAATTATGAAGTTTATTTTAGGTGATGTGATATGTTAGTTTATGGAAGAAATGTTGCGAAAGAAATTTTAAAGGGAAAACAAAAAGTTTTAAAAATTATTTTACAAGATCATTTTGATGATAAAGAAATTATTTCTTTAATAGAAATGCGAAAAATTAGTGTTCAATATTGTTCAAAAAAGGAAATTGATCATTTGGTTGATGGTGTTCATCAGGGTATAATATTATTTATTCCGGATTATCAATATCAATCTTTGGACAAAATATTAGAAAGTGATCCAAAATTTTTGGTACTTCTTGATCATTTGGAGGATCCTCATAATTTGGGAGCAATTATTCGTACATGTGATGCTGCTTCTGTGGATGCTATTGTTATGCCTAAGGATAGAGAAGTATTGGTTAATGGTACGGTTATGAAAACTAGTGTTGGTGCATTTTCATATGTGAATATTTGTACTGTCCCTAATTTGGTACAGTCTATTCAAAAATTGAAAAATAATGGTTTTTGGATAGTTGGTACTGCTTTAGATAATAGTGTTGATTATCGAAATGTGGATTATTCTGGTAAGGTTGCTCTTGTGATCGGAAATGAGGCAAATGGAATTTCTCGTTTAGTTAGAGAATCATGTGATTTTGTGGTTAAAATTCCAATGTATGGAAAGGTAAATAGTTTGAATGCCTCAGTTGCTTCTGGTATTATGATTTATGAAGTAATTCGGAATAGAAAGTAGAGGAGAGATGGATTATAAAAATTTTAATGATTATGAAGTTGTGTATATGATTCGAGAGAATGATGAGGATAGTCGAAATTTAATGTTTCGCAAATATTTTCCGGTTGTTCGTAGATATGCTTTTAAGTTTTTGGATTTTGCTAAAAATCATGGTATGGAACTTGATGATTTGATTCAAGAAGGAATGATTGCATTAAATCATGCAATTGATTATTATTCTGAAAATAGTGGAGTTTTGTTTTATACTTATGCTACTTTATGTATTCAACGACATTTAATTACTTTTTGTAGAAATATTGGTAGTAATAGACATTTAATTCTGAATCAAAGTGTTTCAGATGAATTTATTTCTTATCGTATGGAAAATGCATACACTGAACATTTTTTTTCTTTTGAGGAGGATGAATTTGTTTTTATTAAGAATTTATTTGATTTGAAATATAGTAGTGTTTTTGAACTTCGTTATAATGGATTTAGTTATCGAGAAATTAGTGAATTATTGGATGTTCCTATTAGTACAATTGATGGTAGAATTTGCAAGATAAAAAAGGTTTTATTTGAACAGTTTTTATTTGAGTAAATTAAGATGTTATTTTGTTTAGGTGAAATGAAAAATTAAATGGAACACTATTGAAATAAAGATAAACCTAGTGTTTTTGCAGGAATAAGTGCAACAA
>CANQFO010000105.1 GCA_947599755.1 uncultured Bacilli bacterium | reverse complement strand
TAGTAGATATTAAAGTTTTACTAGAATTACTTAGTATTGGCCTAACACTCGTATTAATAAGTTCTATTGCTTCAATGGTTAGTATTCAAAGATTTTCACCACTTACAATATTGAAAGAGAGGTCTTAATAATGGCAAATAAGAAAAACAATAACTATGTTTCAAAAGATAACCTTGGAAAGAATGTTTCTCAAAACGAAATAAAGGTTAAGAATAAAGAAAATAAGGATGTTTCAAACCAAAAAGAAAAAAAAGAAGTTAAAGAAAAAAATACTTCTCCAAAAGATATTATTTTAAGGATTAAAAATGCTAGTTACAGATATAGCGATGCAGAAGAAGATGACTATGCCTTAAAAAATGTTAGCTTTGATTTTGAAAGTGGAAAGTTATATGCCATAAGAGGTCGAAGTGGAACAGGTAAAACAACACTTTTATCCCTTATAAGTGGATTGGAAAAATGTACGGAAGGTGAAATTATATTTGATGGTAAAAGTTTAAAAGATATGAATTTGGATAAGTATCGGAATAGTGATATAGGTATTGTATTTCAAAGTTATAATTTGTTGCCTTTTATGACTGCAGTTGAAAATATAGTCCTTTCTATGGATGCCAATGGTTTAAAGATAAAAAATAAAAAGGAAAAAGCAATTGAACTGATGGAAAAAGTAGGATTAAAAGCAAGTTATGCGAATCGTAAAGTATTAAGATTATCAGGTGGGGAGCAACAAAGAGTTGCAATTGCAAGAAGCCTATCTTACAATCCTAAAATGATCATTGCAGATGAGCCAACTGGAAATCTTGATAAACAAACAGAAACAGAAATTTTAGATATATTTAAAAAGTTAGCTCATGAAGAAAATAAATGTGTGATTATTGTAACTCATTCACAAAATGTATGTGATATTGTTGATAAAATATATGACTTAAAAAAAGTTCAAGAAAAATAAATTAACGGAAATTAAGATGTTTAATAATGATTTATGGATTAAAATAGATAGAAAAAGAACTATCTTACTTTAAGGATTCCATCAATAAAGGCTAATTAAAATGACAAATAATAAACTCCTAATTTTGAATAAATATCAAAAGCTCTAGGCAAATGAAATAATCTAGCAATGATACAATTATATATCTCATCAAAAAAGAAAATCATACATAAAGTTATAGAAATCCCTAAAAATATTTTTCTAGGAATCTTTTTCGCAAGAAAAAAACAAACAGGTACTAATCCATAAATGAAAAGCAACCCCGAAATCCCAAAAAATAACACACTCCTTAAGCAAATATAACCACCAATATTTCCAAAATTTAATATTTCCTGATTATAATCCCAACAACGATCACCAGATCTTACAATATCCATAACAAAACCAGTGAAAAATTCTAAAACACCACATAAGATCATACTAGTTAAAAATACCGTTAAAGGTTTTTTTCTTTTTTTATAAGTAGCAAAGTAAATTCCCAAACTACCATATGAATAAATATTAATCCAAGGTAAAAAGTGACCACCTCGCCAATAAAAGTGCATCATTCCTCCATTAAAATAATAAAAAATATACTCATACAAAAAGCCATAAATTCCAGTAAAAACAATAAATAAACAAATAATTCCCAACATGGTTTTCCGATCAAAATCATGATTTTTTTCTAAATAATTTTGATATTTTTCTTTCATATTTTCCCTCTATTCTATCAATATAACCATATTATATAATAAGGCAAAAAGAAAATAAATACCCTTTATCAGAATAAAAACTCATGATATGATAAGAAGCAAAGGGAGAAAAGATATATGCAAAAAAGAATTCATTTTTATAAAGGCCAAGATATCAGTCAAGAACAAATAAAAGCAATCCAAAATATAGCCTATCAACGATACCCTAAAGAAATTTTTGATAAATATTATAAAAATATTCAAAATATAACCGATTTAGCAAAAAATCATCATACCAAAGTTCAAAATGAACAATTAATATTGGGAAGAGATTGGATGATATTATATAAAATAGAGAAAAAAAAACTAACCTTTTTAGAATGGATAGCAATCAATAAACAAGAAAATAATATTAGACAATCAATAGAAATGTATAAAGAAATGAAAAGAGTATTAATAGAAAATTTCAATAAACAAATGATTGCTTCTATGAGACATGATACCACTTATCAACTTTATTTAAAATTAATTGAAAAAGGTCTTCTTTTAGAAAAAGAACACAATTTCTATATTGATTCCTCAATACCAAAAGATATATATATAAATCAACTAAAAAAGATAAAAGAAGAGACTTTTTCTAGTAAAGAAATAGAAAAATACTCCTCATATTATCCATTCTTTCTTCACTATGTAGAATTTTATCTAACAAATAATATAACTTCAATTTCTCAAAAAAAGAAATCATAAAAACAAAAAAAGATTAACGATAAATACTATTAGTCATATTAGTAATAGCCAAAAGAATATAAGAAATTTTATACCATGTTTGATAATTTACTTCTCCTGTAGGAGCTAAAGAAAAAATTTCTTGAAACGTTTTAACAGACGTAAAAGTTCTTTGATCAAATTGCCCGTTAGGATTTTCAATTAAAGGAATACCAGGATAACTAGAATGAATATAGTTTAAAGTATTTTGCAAAATATAAACATCATCACTACAATCTCCTTCTTTTAAAATATTTTGATAAGAATAAGGATATTCTTGAGAAGTTTGTGCTTCATATAGATTAATATTATCTCCATAATAATATTTTAATATTTGTAAAGCATTATATCCCTTATCTCCTAATTCCTTAGATCCCCATTGACTAAGATATCCTTTTTCATCTGTATCGCTCTTATAATGAGAAAGTAACGGCTCAATTCGATATCCACTACGAATATAACGAGTAAAGATCTCATCAACAACACGAGAAATTGGTTCAAAAATAGTACCATTTCTAGTATACTTTTGATCATAACTAGTAGTAGAAGTAATAGTAAAATCATACCCTCTACTTCTATACCATTCCGTAAAAACTCGATTTAAAGTAAAAGAAATAATTGCCAAAACATTCGCACGAATAGTCTCTTCAGGCCATGTACTATAAATTTCACTACTCGCAACATTTTTAATATAATCAGTAAAAGGAACAACATAATTAGGAGCATTAGTATTTCCAGGAACCCCATCATGAACAATAATATTTTCTGGTACAACAACTGTTCTTAAAACAATAGGAGCAATATCCGATTCTTCTTCATCATTAGAAATAATCGATGGATAATTTCCCCATAAAGTATTAGGAGAAATATCCTGAATATCCTCTCCTTGATTAGAATCAATAGAAGTCATATAAATATCTTGAATAGAAGTAACC
>CANQFO010000104.1 GCA_947599755.1 uncultured Bacilli bacterium | reverse complement strand
CCACACATTTTGGTTTTAACGTAGTAGCACCATTATCAAAATACACAATATCTTGTTTTAACATAGGAAAATCTTCTCTATGCATAAAATCCCTCCTATATTTTTTTTATTTCTTCCAAAAAAAGTTTAATCTTACTTTGATCAATACTATCCATATAAATTAAAAATCCTTCTAATAATAATCGATAAGAAACCTTAGGAGAAATTCCCCGGCTCATTAAATAAAACAAAATCTCATCTTTAAATTTACCAATATATGCTGCATGAGCACTATCAACATCATAATTATCAATAAACAAATTAGGGCAAATCGTACTTTTTCCAGATCCCAAATTAATAATTTGATTATCTTGATTACAAATACATTGAGAACTACTCTTAGGAACACTTAAAGAAACCAAATAATCAAGCTTATGATTAAAGACATTAACCCCATGAGCAAAAACATAACTATTACTTCGTTCAGCAAGATGATGAATATGAATTTGAAAAAAATGATCCTCATAATTAATATTACTATAATAATAGTATAAGGTAATTCCCGGTTTACACAACTGAATATCTAAAGTAACGCTACTATTAATCGAAAAATGATAAATAATCGTATCCTCAGTAATTTGATAAGAATAATGCTTTTCACAATCTTTATCGATTAGATATAATATTTTATTCATCAGCATCAATTCCAATCATAGCATTAACCCCATGATATCCTTTCTTTTCAATATCCAGTGCCAATTCCATACTACCAGTCTTTGAAATTTTTCCCTCCTGCATAATATGAACATAATCAGGATGAAGATATTCCAAAATACGAGGATAATGAGTAATAATTAAAACAGAAGTAGAAGGATTTTCTTTTAAATACTCTAAAATATTATCACAAACAATTTTTAAACTATCAACATCTAACCCAGAATCCAACTCATCTAAAATTAAAAATTTAGGAGCAAGTAATTTCATTTGTAAAATTTCATTTTTTTTCTTTTCTCCTCCACTAAATCCTACATTTAAAAAACGATGCATCATATTAGGATTTAATCCAAGTTTTGAAATAGCATCTTCCATATCATGAATAAATGTATATAAATTAACTTTCTTAGAAGTAATCTCAGATTTGGCAGTACGCAAAAACTCACTATTAGAAACTCCTTCAATGACAGTAGGATCTTGCATACAAAGAAAAATTCCCTTTCGAGCTCTCTCATCTGTTCTCAAAGGCAAAAGACTTTCTCCTTGAAAAATAATATCACCAGAAATAACTTCATATTGGTAATGTCCCATAATCACTTTAGAAAGAGTACTCTTTCCCGTACCATTAGGACCCATAATTGCATGTATCTCACCTTCTTTAATATTTAAAGAAAAATTTTTTAAAATTTCCAAGTCACTATTTTTCACTTTCACACAAAGTGATTGAATTTCTAACACAAATAGTCATCTCCATCTATTTTGATATCCTACAACAATTTCTACGAAACAAATAAAATAATATCCGTAGAAAGCAACTATATTTTACCATAATATCGAAAAAAAAAAAAGGACTAAGTCCCTTAAACGATCATCTTTTTATGATAAGAATCGCTAGTATCAGTATAACTATCTGGTCCTAATAAATTTTGAGCATCATGCAAAAGTCGAACCAAATCCTTTTTTCCTTCAATTTGTGGTCTCAAAATTTCTAATTCTTCCTTCTGACTATCAATCACCGCTTCTTGATTACGAAGCTTAGTCATCAACATCTGATTTCTAGAATCTAACGTTGCCAATTTAGATTCACAATCAGAAAGTTTATCTTGTAAAGTCCCAATCTCTCGAGTTTGTCTTTTAGCTTGTTCCATCGAATTTTTGGCAGAAATTGTCAAACTTTGAATCCGATCTTCATAAACGGCAATTGTTTTTCTCTGTTCACGATATAAACGCATCAAATCAGACATCGTAGCAGCTACATCTTCAATAATTGTATCCTTCTCTTCACGATAAGAATAAGAATCTGAATAATGATAATCATCAGCCATAATCTTATCTTCTTTTAAGATAGAATCCCCAAAAACTGCATGATCATCAACCATAGAATCATCAAAAGAAGAATAACCCAAATCTCTCTTATTTAAAGCATCTTGATCCGTAGAATGAGAAGACTTAGAAATAAACAAATCTGAATTAGAATCATCTCCCTCTACCAATTCCTTCTCATCAAATGATTGATCCTGAGTATCTGGTAAATTTAAAGGATTATCCTCATTTTCAAACTGAAAAGTAATATCAGAAGGTTTCTCATCAACATCCAAACGAGAATCAGGTAAAGGAGCACTTTCTTCTTGTTGAGGTTGACTTTCCTCTTGAGGAACCAAATTAGAAACTTCTAAAGGTTCAGAAACAGAATTAGTAGAATCTAAAGAATCATCTTGTGAATTCAAAGAATCATTAAAATCAGTAGTAGCAGAAGTACTTTCACTCTGATTATCTAAATCAACATGCTCTCTTTCCTCTCCCAACGCCTGATCAATATCTTCTTTATCAACAGGAACACTAGAAACATCTAACTGTTCTTGAGAATCAGAAGAATCAACAACTTCTGAAGAATCCGGTAAAGACTGAACCTCTTCCTCAGACTTAACAGGAAGTGGATATTCAACAATTTCAGAATCAACTGTATTTTTACTAAAAAACAAAGTAGTATCATTCATTCCAATAAAACTATAAGTTTGATTATCAATTAAATTTTTACCAAAAATATCATAAATACTAGCCTCAGAAAACTGATCATTAAAAATAAATTTACCATCAGCCCCCATTTTAGCACTTATTTTATCCTTAATAGTAGCAGAAGTACTAACCAATTTTGTAGCAGCCAAAGGATCACTACGTAATTTAACTGCTTCTAACACACTTTCTGTTACCGGATGATTAGATTCTACTAATAACAATTGATCATGAATAGGCTTAATAGATTTATGTTCAAAAGGAATTACCACATTACCTTGAGAATCAATAACACCAATAGAAGAAGCAACAACACTATGATCAATTACCTCAATTAACGCAGTAGTAGCAATTAAATTTCCATTAGCAAGAGTACCATTATCAAACAAATAATATTGTTTCCCATCATCAGTAACTCCATATCGACAATCATAATCACTACGATCCTTATACTTAACAATTCCTCTCTGAATTTGCATCATTCTAACACCACCTAAATATTCTTACCATTAATTATATTTAGTTTATCACAAAAAAAAAGACAAAACAACACTTTTAAAATGTTTTTTCAACCTTATTAAATGAAAAGTTAAATAGAACACATCATTTTTTAATGTTCAATTAAGTATTGCAATGATCATCTTTCACTTT
>CANQFO010000103.1 GCA_947599755.1 uncultured Bacilli bacterium | reverse complement strand
CGTCCTTGACTAAATTTGATGAAAGACTAAATTTCACTTCTTTGTCTTTAAACGCAATTTACTTTTTCATTTAACATTTTTTGGTAGTGTTGTAAAGAATTCTTTTTTTTTGTCGAAATTTATGTTATAATGGTATAGCTAAGGTGGATGATAAAATGGATTTGATTAGGGTTAAGAATGTGGAAAAGAAATATAAAAATGGTGTTACTGCTATTTATGATTTAAATTTATCTATTGAAAAGGGTTCATTTGTTTTTGTTATTGGTGGTTCTGGTAGTGGAAAGAGTACTTTGATTAAGATGCTTTATCGTGAAGAGAAACCTACTAAGGGTCAGATTATAGTAGGTGGATTAAATGTTGCGAAGTTGAGGAATAAAAAAGTTTATAAATTACGTAGAAAATTAGGAATAGTATTTCAAGATTATCGTTTGCTTCCTAAGTTGACTGTTTATGAAAATGTTGCTTTTGCTATGGAGGTTATTGGTGCTAAAAAAGATGAAATTCGAAAAAATGTATTAAAAGCTTTAGAGGAAGTCGGTTTGAAAAATAAAGTACATAATTATCCTGATCAATTATCTGGTGGGGAGCAACAAAGGGTTGCGATTGCTCGGGCAATTGTGAATAATCCAAAGTTACTTCTTTGTGATGAACCTACTGGAAATTTGGATCCAGAAAAGAGCATGGAGATTATGAAGGTTTTGGAAGATATTAATCAAACTAGGGGTACTACAATTATTATGGCTACTCATGATAAAGATATTGTTAACCAATTAAAAAAACAGGTGATTGTTTTAAAAGATGGTCATTTAGTAGATTTTAAAAAGAAAGGAACATATAGTAATGAAGTTGTTTAGGATGTTAGGGAGAAGTTTTCGTGATGCTTTTAAGAGTGTAATTCGAAACTTTAGTTTGTCGCTTGCTTCTATTTCTTGTATTACTATTACATTAATTATTGTTGCAATTGCAATTATTGCTTCTTTTAATGTTCAAAATTTTACTAAGGAAATAGAGAAAGATTTGACTATTGTTGTTTTTTTAGAAAGGGATGCTTCTAAAGATGATGCAGAGGATATTCGAAGGGATATTCAACGACTTTCTAATGTTGATAAGATAAATTTTCAATCAAAAAAAGAAGTAAAAGAACAGATGCAGAAGGAATCAGAAATTTTTGATACTGTTTTATCTGGATGGGATGAAGAGGAAAGTCCTCTTAAGGATACCTTTCAAATTAAGGTTAAAAATGTGGAGCAAATTAAAAAGACTGCTGATTCTATTCAAAAAATTGATAAGGTTGCTGTTGTTCGTTATGGAGAGGGTATGGTTGATAAATTAGTTAATGCTTTTTCTACTGTTCAAAGGGTTACTTATGGAGTAGTTATTGCTTTAATTGTTGTTACGATATTTTTGATTATTAATACGATTAAATTAACTATTTCTGCTAGAAAGAGAGAAATTGGAATTATGCGACTTGTAGGAGCTAGTAATTTTACGATAAAAACGCCATTTATTATTGAAGGGATGATTTTAGGACTTTTTGGTTCTATTGTTCCTATTTTGTTTACTATGTATGGATATTTAGCATTTTATCGACATTTTGATGGATATTTGTTTTCTGAATTGATTCGGTTGATTGTTCCGGAACCGTTTATTTATTCTACTTCTCTTATTATTGTTGCTATAGGTATTTTGGTTGGTATGATTGGTAGTGCCTCTGCTGTTAAGAAATATTTGAAAATATGATGAAATTGCAAAAAATTTGTTCTGTTTTTCTTATTTTGTTATTGTTTGTATCTTTTTTTGCACTACCATTAGATACAAAGGCAAAAACTATTCAACAGTTTGAAGAGGAAGTTGAGAAATATACTAAACAACTTCAGGAAAAACAAGATAAAATTGCAAAAAATGATGCTGAGGTTGCGCAGATCAAAACTAAAATTGCTAGTATTGAAAAGCAGATTAAGGATGCTACGGAAGAAATAGATGCTTTACAAAAAGAAATTGATGAAAGTAATCAAGAAATTGAGCGAAAAAGTAAAGAAAGTAAGAAGATTATGGAATATTATCAAATTTCTAATGGAGATAATATTTATTTAGAATATGCTTTTGGGGCTACTAGTATTACGGATATGATTTATCGGTTATCTGTTGTTGAACAATTAACAGAATATAATGATAAACTAATGAAAGAACTTGAGGAATTAATTAGAAAAAATGAAAAGCAACAGGTGGATTTAAAAAAGAAGCAAGAAGAATTAGCTAAGATGCAGGAGGAATTGGAATCAGAGAAGGAAAGAATTAATGCGGATTCAAAATCTATTCGAGAAACTATGCCTAGTGTAGAGCAACAAATTAAGTCAGCTAAGGAAAATGTTCAGTATTATAAAAATTTGGGATGCGGACAAACAGAGGATATTCAGGCTTGTCAATTTCGATATGAACAGAGCCATCCAGGAAGTTCTATTCCTAGTACGAATGGATTTTACCGGCCAATTGAATATGGTTCAATTTCTCAGTGGTATTCAGGATATGGTGGACATTTGGGAATTGATATGATAAGTAGTAATCGATCAATTGCGATTTATCCAGTTGCTTCTGGTCAAGTTTTTCAAATTCAATATGATAGTTGTAGTTCAAATAATTGTAGTTATGGATGTAATGGAAAAGCTAAGGTAGTAAAAATTAGACATAATATAGGAGGTAGGTATATTTATTCTACTTATGCTCATTTAAGTCAATTTGGACCGATTCAAGTAGGGCAATTGGTAACTCCTTATACTTTAATTGGATATATGGGAAGTACAGGTTGTTCAACGGGTGCTCATCTTCATCTTGAGATGACTACATGTGATTGGAATGAAGGTGGGGGTTGTTTATGGAGAGATTATCAGAAAAGAACTATTAATCCTACAAGTTATATTAATTTTCCAAGTAGATGGAATAATCGATAAATTTAAAGGTGCATTTTCTGTTTTGAATTTGTATCTTTTTTATGTGCTTTTTTTTGTTTGATGAATACTTTTTTTATTATTTAATTAATTAGTTTAGAAAATATAATGAAAAATATTTTGTTGATATATTGAAAAAAAATTGTTGATATACCTTGCAAAAATTTTGTGTTTATGATATTCTTTAAGAGCTATATTTAGATTATATAGTTTAGTGGGAAGCATGGTTTGCATTTTAAAAGCGGTAATCAAGCTATTTGGACCACTCGCGGAAACAAAATTATAGGAGGTGTTTTTCGTGGCAAAGGAAGCAATTAAGAAAATTAAATTACAAATTCCAGCAGGAAAAGCTACACCAGCTCCACCAGTTGGTACTGTTTTAGGACCTGCAGGAATTAATCTACAAGAATTTTGTACTAAGTATAATGATGCTACTA
>CANQFO010000102.1 GCA_947599755.1 uncultured Bacilli bacterium | reverse complement strand
TATTTTGAGGAAGTTAAATCAATAGATATTCCATTTATATTTCCTTTAAAATAAAGTAAATCAATGGTTTTATCTTTGGGTGTCATTATGCCTGTGAAAGACAAGAACTTGGTTGTGCTCCGTGCCAATGTTTCACATTTGGTTGTATTACTACAATATCTCCAGGAGATAATTTTTGTACTTCTTTTCCCCATTCTTGATAGTAACCATATCCTGCTGTACAAATTAAAACTTGTCCTCCACCTGATTTAGATTTATGAATATGCCAATTATTTCTACAAGAGGATTCAAAAGTTACATTGGCAAAACTAATGCCATTTTCAGTCTTTGCTAAACGTTTTAAATAACTATTACCTGTAAAATATTTTGCATATGCATCATTTGGATTTCCTAGTCCAAATACATTTCTTTTCTCAAATTCTTCCTTATTCATTTTTATCATCACTCCCATATACTTCTTCAATTAAAGGAAAAGTACTCCAAGCTTTAGGCCATCCAGCATAAAATGCAAGTTGTGTTACTACTTCTACTACTTCCTCTTTTGTAAGGCCATGCTCTTTTCCGATTGCTAAATGGGATTTTAATTGTGGAAATAACCCCATCGCAAATAAGGCAGAAATAGTTATTAAACTTCTGTCTCGAGCTCCCAATTTATCTTCTCTTGACCATACCTCTCCAAATAATATATCATCATTTAATTCGGCAAATTTAGGTGCAATATTACCTAACTTTTCTCTACCTGCTGTTTGTTTCTTCATTATTCATCACCTTCCAAACTCTTAAATTTTTCTACTTTCATACTTAAATGATATTTGTTTCTTAAATCGGCAATTTGCTTCATCATTTCTGATTTATGATGAATATCTAGTGCTTCTTCGTTTTTCCATCTATCAATAAGTAAAACTGTTTCTTTATCATAGAATGGTAAGAAGTATTCATATTTTAAATTACCTTTTTCCTTTCTTACTCTATCTACAATGCCACTGATATCATTTCTTCGGCAAATTTTTTTGCATTATCATTTTCACCTTTATAATAAATGTTAATTGTTATACTCATATCATCACCTACATAATAAAGTTTATTACATCATTTTCTGATACATTAGTTGAAAATCTTTTAGCGCTCACAAAGTTAAGATTACTATATGTATTTTTTAACCTATTAAAACTATTATTTACACTTGAACCTCCTGATGTTGCGAATATATAAATCTTTTTATTTTCAAGATTATTTTCTTCAATAAAGGTATTGATGATTGTTGGTGCTAAATCCCACCATACAGGAAAGCCAATTAAAACTGTATCATAATCATTTAAATTAGAAATTTTATTTTTTACCTCTGGTCTTGATGATGGATCATTCATTTCAACAGATGATCTGCTTTCTTGATTTGTCCAATCTAAATCTTCATTTGTATATTTATTTACCGGTTCAATTTCAAATAAATCACCACCTGTATACTCTGCAATTTTATTCGCTACCTCTTTTGTTACTCCACTAGCTGAAAAGAAACTTACTAAAATTTTACTCATCAAATCATTCCTTCCTTTTCTATTATTTTTTTAGTACCAATCATGTTTTTCATTTCTATCTAAAGCATTTATTTGTTTCATTTCTTCATCAGTTAATTCAAATCCATAAATATCCGTATTTTCCTTAATATGATCAGGATTAGATGATCCAGGTATTACTACAACACCTTTTTGTAAGTTCCAACGAAGTATTACTTGTGCTGATGATACATTATGGTTATTTGATATTTTAACTATTGTTTCATTATTTAATAGTTCACTTGTATGACCTCTTCCTCCAAATGGATACCAACCTTGTACGACAATACCTAAATTTTGGATGAATGGTATTACATCATTTTCTTGATAATATGGATGAATTTCATTTTGAACAAGTGCAGGTATAATATTTACTTGTGGTAAAAACTCTTCTAATTCTTCTACATACCAATTAGAAAGTCCTAAAGAACGAATTTTTCCACTTTCTACATATTTTTCCATTTCCTTATATGCATTAATATCATTTTCACCTGGATGGTGTAAAAGTAGCATATCAATATATCCAATATCTAACTTCTTTAAAGCAAGTTCTATTGCTTCTTTTGGCTTATCAAATTGACTAGGATAAATTTTGGTAATCACAAATATTTCACTTCTTGGTATTTTGGAATCTCTAATCGCTTTTCCAATTTCTTCTTCGTTACCATACATATAAGCTGTATCAATGAGTCTTACCCCTGATTTTAAGGCACTAGATACAGCATTATAACATGTATTTCCTGTTAAACTATATGTACCAAGTCCATTAATTGGCATAACATATCCACTATTTAATTTTACAGTTTTTGTTTCAAAGTTAAATTTAGCAATATTCTTTTCTTGTTTTAATTCATTTATTTCATTTTCATTCACTATTTTTTCATTCTCCTTTTTTGTTTCTTTTCCATTTAATAAAAAGTAAATTCCAAATCCTATAGTACAAGTTACTACAATAGCTAATATTATATATAATTTATTCTTTTTCATTTTTCCCCTAATCATTTATACTATTAATCCAATTTGTTATTTCATCTTGAGTAGTACTAGATGAAAATCTTTTACCATCTATCCAACGAATATCTTTATTATAATTTTTTAATGTATTTAAACTTTCGCTTATTCCTGTACTGCCTGATGTACAAAAAGGAACAACTGTTTTACTATTTAGATTATGACTATCTAAAAATGTTAAAATTATTTTTGGAACATCTCCCCACCAAATTGGATAACCTAGAAAAATTATATCATAATTATCTGTATTGATCGTATTTTTTATTTCTGGTCTAGCATTAGAATCATTTTGTTCTTTATTAGCTCTTGAATTATCATTTCCATAATTTAAATCATTATCTGTATATTTTTCTTTTGGAATTATTTCTAGTAAATCACCACCTGTTGCATCTTTTATATATTCTGCAACTTTTTTCGTTGTACCGGTTGCGGAAAAATAAATAACAGCAATTTTTTTATCCTTATCATTTGTATTTTCTTCTTGAATTTCATTACTATTCCCGTTTTCAGTTGTATTTGTATTTGAATTATTTTTAGATTCTAATTTTTTGTTAGAACTTACAAACCAAAAAACAACTCCTACTGCAATGATTACTGCAATCATTAAAATTATTGTTTTTTTATTCATTATTATTTTTCCTTTCTTTTCTTTTTAATAACTCTAGTAAATTTTTAGAATATATTTTTTCTTTTTCCTCATTGCTAAACGGTAACTCATCAATAGCATTTTCTATTTCTTTTGTCGCACCATTTGGCATAATTCCAAATGGAGCATCAGTACCATATAAGACTTTATCTATTCCAAAGTAATCTACTGCAAG
>CANQFO010000101.1 GCA_947599755.1 uncultured Bacilli bacterium | reverse complement strand
ATTATTATTTCAAATTTATTATAACAAAGGTTCTTCCTTTTTTTGTACCTCCTTCCCCAAATAATTTTACACTATCTCTTTTTTTGTTGAATTTACAACCTCTATAATAAGTGTTATAATAAGAAAAGTTAAAGGAGGAATCCCGATGGAAGAAAAACTATCAAAAGAACAAGTTTTACACGTTGCCGAATTAGCAAGGATCAAAGTAACAGAAGAAGAAATTGAAAAGTATCAAGTAGAATTAAAAAAGTTATTAAATGAAGTAGAAAAAATAAATGAAGTAAAAGGATATGATGATGATATTTTAATTGCTTGTTGGAATGAATCAACCAAATTAAGAAAAGACGAACAAGGAGAAATGTTAAATCCAAAAGAAGTAATAGAAAATGCTCCACGCCACAGTGGAAACTACATAGAAGTACCAGTAGTAATTAAAGAGGAGGAGTAAAGATGTATCTAGATAAAGATATAGTAGAAATAAACAGATTATTAAAAGAAAAAAAAATAACACCACTTGATCTAGTAGAAGAAGCCTTCAAAAGGATTGAACAAAATAAAGAATTAAATGCCTATATTACTTTAAACAAAGAAGAAGCACGAAAAGAAGCAAAAGAGTTAGAAAATAAAGAAATAGATAATCTTCTATTTGGACTTCCAATTGCCATAAAAGATAATATTGTTACAAAAGGATTAAAAACTACATGTGCCTCTCATATGCTAGAAAACTTTGTCCCAATTTACAATGCAACAGTAGTAGAAAAGATAAAGGAAAAACATATGATCATCATCGGAAAAACAAATATGGATGAATTTGCTATGGGATCATCAAGTAGAACTAGTTACTTTGGTGCGCCAAAGAATCCATGGAATAAAGAAAAAATTTCAGGTGGATCATCAGGAGGATCAGCCGTAACCGTAGCAGCAAAAGATGTTTTATTTGCCTTAGGAACTGATACAGGTGGATCAATTAGACAACCAGCCAGTTATTGTGGAATTGTAGGAATGAAACCGACATATGGAAGAGTTTCACGTTATGGATTAATCGCTTTTGCCTCAAGCTTAGATCAAATCGGACCATTAACGAAAAATGTTTATGAAAATGCTCTTTTATTAAATGCTATTGTCGGAAAAGATCCAAAAGATCTAACCTCAGCAACAAAAGACGAAGAAGATTTTACAAGATTAATAGGAAAAGAAATAAAAGGAATGAAAATTGCCATTCCCAATTATTTTATGGGAGAAATTGTTACACAAGAAATTAGAGAAAAAATAAAAGAAGTAAAAAATATGTTAGAAACAAAAGGAGCAATCATTGACTATATTGAAGTAAAGTATTTAGAAAATGCAGTGAACTTATATCAAATTATTGCCATGGGCGAAGCCAGTTCAAATTTAGCAAGATTTGATGGAATTCGCTATGGTTATTCAATAGAAAATCCAAAAGATATTCAAGATTTATACTACAAAACAAGACAAGAAGGTTTTGGCAAAGAAGTAAAAAGAAGAATCATGGTAGGATCTTATCTACTAAGTGGAGAAAATGCTAAAGTATATTATAATAAGGCTCTATCCATTAGAGATGATATGAAAAAAGAATTAGAAAAAGTATTCAAAAAATATGATCTAATCATTGGACCCACGACCACAACAACGGCTTATAATTTGACTGATCCGATGGATGATCCATTAAAAAGCTTTATGGATGATGTATTAGTAATTTCAGTAAATATGGCCGGACTTCCAGGATTAAATATTCCCGTAGGTTTTGGCAAAGAACATATGCCTATTGGAATGCAAATCATTGGTAACCAATTTGAAGAAGCAAAAATATATCAGTTAGCAAGTTTTATAGAAAAAGAATTAAACCTAGATAAAGACCCAAGAGGTGATAAAAATGTCTAATTATATTCCCACGATTGGAATTGAAGTTCATGTAGAATTAAAAACAAACACAAAAATTTTCTCTAATTCCATGAATGGATATGGAGAAATGGCAAATTCCTTAACCAATGTAATTGACCTAGGATATCCAGGAACACTTCCAACCGTAAATGAGGAAGTAGTAAATTTAGCCATTAAAGCCGCAACAGTACTAAATTGCAAAATTCGAAGAAAAATGCACTTTGATCGAAAAAATTACTTTTATCCCGATAATCCAAAAAATTATCAGATTACCCAAGCGAGAACACCAATAGGATATGACGGCTATGTAGAAATAGAAATAGATGGACAAAAGAAAAAAGTAGAAATAGAAGAAATGCACATAGAAGAAGATACTTGTAAAAGTACTCATAGAGGAACAAAAACTCTTCTAGATTTTAATCGTGCAGGAGTTCCTTTAATAGAAATTGTAACCAAGCCATGTATAGAAAGTGCTGAAATGGCCAAAAAATACTTAGAAAAGTTAAAAGAATTGTTATTTTATTGTGATATCAGCGATTGCAAAATGGAAGAAGGATCAATGAGAGCAGATGCTAATGTTTCACTAAGAAAAAGACAAGAAGATCCTTTTGGAACAAAATGCGAAATTAAAAATATTGGTTCTATTTCTAATGTAGGGATAAGTATAGAAAAAGAAATAGAAAGACAAGCAAAACTTTTAGATAACAAGGAAACATTTAAAGAACAAACAAGAAGATTTGATGATAAATTAGGAGATACAGTATTAATGAGGGTAAAAGAAACCGGAAATGACTATCGTTATTTTCCAGAACCAGACATCCCTTATTTAGAAATTTCCGAAGAAAAAATAGCAGAAATAAAGAAACAGATTCCTATGCTTCCAGATCAGAGAAGAAAGATTTATCAAGAAAAGGGAGTATCAGAAATCAATACCAAAAAATTAATTCAGAATCGTTCCTTAAGTGATTACTTTAATGAATTATTAGAAGAAAAAATTAATTTTCAAATTGCTAGTAATTTATTATTAGGAGATATTTCTTCCTATTTAAATAAAGAAGACAAGCAAATTACTGATACAAAACTTACAAAAAAGAAATTTTTAGATTTAATGAAAAAAGTAGAAGATAATACATTAACAAGCAAAAACCTAAAAGATATTTTGCAAAAAGTTCTAGAAGAAGAAACATCAATAGAAGAAATCATCAAAGAATCAGGAATTGAAAATATAACAGATGAAAGTACACTACGAAAAGTAATTCAAGAAATCATTAAAAATAATGAAGAAAGTGTTAAAGATTATCAAGCTGGTCATGATAGAGCCATTAAATATCTAATGGGACAAGTCATGAAAGAAACCAAAGGATCAGCAAATCCTAAAATTGCAATGGAATTATTAAAAAAAGAACTAGAATAAAAAAAGAAAAAATGGCATAAACAAAAATAAAATGCTATTTTTTCATTCAAAAAAAGAAAAATTTAAAAGGAAACAATCAGGTGACTTCTCAAAGTAAAAGCAATTCGTAATTTCTGTATTTAAAAGGAAAAAGTAAAAGCAACTAAAAAAATCGG
>CANQFO010000100.1 GCA_947599755.1 uncultured Bacilli bacterium | reverse complement strand
CTTCACCTTTTCTTCAAAATTCTTTTCTGCTGCCATACTCACTCCTAAAATGGCATTAGCACCAAGCCTAGATTTAGTATCCGTTCCATCAAGTTCAATCATCTTATAATCAAGACTTTTCTGATCAGAAGCATCCATTCCAATCACTTGATCACGAATAATAGTATTTACATTAGAAACAGCCTTCAAAACACCTTTTCCCTGATAACGATCTCCACCATCTCTCATCTCTAAAGCCTCTCTTTCTCCAGTAGATGCTCCACTAGGAACAATCGCCCTACCACAAACACCATTTTCTAAAATTACATCTACTTCAACCGTAGGATTCCCCCTAGAATCCAAAACTTCCCTTGCTCGAACATCTTTAATTTTCATGTTTCAATTCCTCTACTTTCTTTTTAAATTCTGCCCCTCTAACTTCACATTCCTTATACTGATCCCATGAAGCAGAAGCAGGACTTAATAATATTATATCACCTGCCTGACCCACTTCAATACATTGATCAAATCCATCTGTTAAAAATTCATAAGAATATGTAGGAATATGTAAAGATTGACCATATTTTAATATACGATCTCGACACTGTCCAATTGCAATAATACTTTTTACATTTTTCATAAACGGAGTAAGTTCATCAAAATTTTGTCCACGATCTAACCCACCAAGAATCAAAATAATTGGTTGCTGAAAAGAAGACAAAGCAATTTGAGTACACTTAATATTGGTAGCCTCAGTATCATTATAAAATTTCATTCCCAACACAGTATCAACATATTCTAATCGATGTTCAACACCCTTAAATCCAGAAATTACATCACAAATGATATCAT
This sequence comes from uncultured Bacilli bacterium, assembly GCA_947599755.1. Classification (GTDB taxonomy): domain Bacteria; phylum Bacillota_I; class Bacilli_A; order RF39; family UBA660; genus CANQFO01. The sequence continues at coordinate 2,649 of CANQFO010000100.1, read as the reverse complement.
TAGAAACATCAAATTCCTTAGCAACCATAATCGCACACATACAATTTTCTATATTATGAATTCCCTTAATAAAAATATCATCTTCAGAAATTACTTTATCTCCATAATAGCAAATTGATCCATGATGAAAATAACATCCACTAATTTCCCTTAAACTAGAAAAATACTTAACCTGAGAGGATATACTCTTAGTCGACTGCAAAACATCCTCATTTTCAATATTCAAAATCGCAACATCAGAAGCAGTTTGATTTTGAAATAACTTAGTCTTAACCCTTTTATAATTATCATAGCTTTTCAAAAAATCAAGATGAGCAGGACTTAAATTAGTCATAACTGCAATATCAGGTCTAAATTGAATAAAATTTTCAAGTTGTTGACAAGACACTTCCATCACAATAATATCGCCACTTTTTACATCATTCAAAATACTACACAAAGGATAACCAATATTTCCGGCCAAAAAAACTTTATCCCCAAATGCTCTTTTTAAAATTTCATAAGTAAGTGTTGTTGTAGTCGTCTTCCCATTAGTACCAGTAATACCAATTAACTTAACATCATTTGGTAACAATCGATAAGCAAGTTCCGCCTCATTAATTACTTCAATTTGCAACTCTTTTGCCTTCAAAACATACTTATGATCAATCGGAACACCAGGATTCTTAATCAAATAATCAAAAGAATCGTCAAACAAATTATCAGGATGACTTCCAAAAACCAATTGAACACCCAAATCTCGTAATTCCTGAATAACTACTGCATCCAATTGCTGTTCATCTTTACCATCATTTAAAACAACATGATTACCTCTTTCAACTAAAATCTTTGCAGCTTGATATCCACTGCGAGCAAGACCTAAAATAAAAATTTTTTTATTTTCAAACATTTCTATCACCAATATTATTATACTATAATATTTTTAGAAATAACAAAAAATAAAAATCAATAATTCAAAAATGAAAAAAATATCTATATTGTAAGAATTAAAGATATTATGATATAATAATAAAAGAAAGTGAAAGGATATCCAATATGAAAATAGTAACATTATCACCAAAACAATTTGATCAATATGCAAATAAACATAAATATCGCAACTATTATCAAACATCCGCATATGGAAATACAATGGTTAAATTCGGATATAACATACACTACTTAGGAATAGTAAATGAAAAAAATCATTTAATCGGTGCTACCCTAATCATATACAAAGAAGTCTTAATGAAAAATAAAATTGCCTACGCCCCAAGAGGAATTCTTTTTGACTATGACTCATTAGAAAATGTACAAGAAATGACAAATGCATTAAAATCATTACTAGGAAAACAAGGATTTATGCTCTTAAGAATTGATCCATATATTCCCTTATCCATAAGAGATCATCATGGTGAAATATTAAATATCAATCATCAAGCAGAAACAATTATCAAAAACTTACAAAAAACTAATTTCTCATATAAAGGAAAAAATTTATATTTTGAAACAGAAAAACCTAGATGGGAAGCACTAATTTTGTTAAATAAAGACATTAGAGAAATATTTTCAAATTTCGAAAAAAGAACAAGAAATAAAATTAGAAAAGCAACCAATGCAGGAATTGAAATATATAAAGATGAAAAAAAAGAAATAGATACTCTGTATGAATTTATTAAAAAAAAGACCCCAAAACCAATTGACTTTTATAAAGAATTATGCAAAAATTATCAAGATAAAATAGATATATATTATGCAAAAATCAACACAGAAACATTTTTAATCAACAGTAGAAAAACATATGAAAAAGAATTAGAAAACAATGAAATTTTAACAAGCAATATCCAAAATCTAGAACTTCCAGAAAAAGATAGAAACAACTATTTAACAAAAAAAATGGAATCAGACAAATTACTAACAACTTATAAAAACACACTAATTCAAGCAACAGAACTCCTAAAAAAATACCCAGAAGGATTAACCATAGGTGGAGCATTAATAATTACCTATGATAATGCTGCATACATTTATATAGAAGGAATAAATGAAAACTACACTTCCTTAAACGCAAATTACTTATTAAAATGGAGAATGATAGACGATTATAAACAAAAAAAATATAAATATATTAATCTCAATGCTATTGTTGGTGATTTTACAAAACAAAATAAGTACAGCGGATTAAATGAAATGAAATTAGGATTTAATACAACAATAACAGAATATATTGGTCAATTTGATATCATACTAAATAATTTTACCTACAATCTTTACAAAAAATTTAATAAAAAAAATAAAGGAACTAATTGAAAACAAATAATTTCCATTCAGTCCTTTTTTTTTGAAAAATAAAAAAGCATTAGAAATCTTAAACTCCAACATAATGTGTAATAAGAAAAAGGTTAGAAATTTTTAAAACTTTTAGGATAAAATTAACATAATAAGTATCATTAAAAAAGTATCATTAATTTAATTAATACTATCTTTCTAATACAAAACAAAAAATTACATCTATTACATTTTTTATATTTATTTTTAGAAAAATAATTACTAATAATCTTAATCCAATTTTATCATAAAAATTATAAAAACAAAAAAAAATCTTGGCAACTTCCTATTTTCGCTTTCACTATCGTCGGCGCTTTAGTGGCTTTACTTCTGTGTTCGGGA
>CANQFO010000099.1 GCA_947599755.1 uncultured Bacilli bacterium | reverse complement strand
TGAACATCGATTGGAATTAAAACGATTGGGAAATTTTTATCAGATTGATGATGCTTATAATTCGAATCCAATTGGTGCTCAAAGTGCTTGCAAAGTACTGGGAATGATGCCAGGGATAAAAGTGGTTGTTACTCCTGGAATGATTGAATTGGGAAAAAAGGAAGAAGAGTATAATCGAATATTTGGTACACAAATTGCGGAAGTTGCTGATTATGTTGTATTAATTGGTAAAAAAAGAACAGTGCCAATTTATCAGGGATTGGTTGGTAGTGGATTTGATAAAAGTCATATAATTGTATTGAATGATGTTAGAGAGGCATATCCTTTTATTGGAACGTTAACTGGAAAGGAAGATGTTTATGCTTTATTTGAAAATGATTTACCAGATACATATAATGAATAAGGAGATGAGTTTATGAAAATTAAAGTTGGTGTTATTTTTGGTGGGGAATCTGTTGAACATGAGGTTAGTATTATTTCAGCCATTCAGGCAATGAATAAATTGGATCAAGAAAAGTATGAAATTATTCCAATTTATATTACTAAGGATCGTCAATGGTATACTGGAGATATGTTACGTGATATTGAAGTATATCAGGATTTGTCTTTGATTAAAAAGTATGGTAAAAATGTGGTTTTATATTATAAAAACGGTTCTTATGTACTTCAAAGTAAATCTTTGTTTAAATCTGTTGTTGCGGAAATTGATATTGCATTTCCAATTGTCCATGGTACAAATGTGGAAGATGGTGGATTACAAGGTTATTTGCAAACTATAGGTATTCCTTATGTTGGAAGTGGTGTTTATGCATCTGTTGTTGGACAAGATAAAGTGTATATGAAGGGGATTTGGAAAGAGGCAGGATTACCAATTACTAAGTATGTTTGGTTTTATGATATTGATTATAAGCAGGATAGTGATGCAATTATTAAGAAAGTTTCTAAATTGAAATATCCAGTAATTGTTAAACCTGCAACTACTGGTTCTAGTGTTGGAATTTCTGTATGTGAAGATGAGGCAACTTTGATTGAGGGAATTGATGAAGCTATTCAATATGATAGTAAGATTTTAGTAGAAGAGATGGTTTCTCATTTGAAAGAGGTAAATATTGCTGTTTTAGGAAATTACGAACATCAACGTGTTAGTGAGATTGAGGAAGTTTTATCTCCTAATCGATTCTTGACCTTTTCTGATAAGTATATTGGTGGTGGAAAAGGTAAATTAAAGGGTGGAAAAATTCATTCTAGTAATTCTAAAGGAATGGCTTCTGCTAATCGAAAAATTCCTGCTGATTTATCTTCTGATATGAGAAAAGAAATTGAAGAAATTGCTGTTTCTGCTTTTAAGACATTGGGTTCATCAGGAAATAGTAGAATTGATTTTTTGATTGATCAAAAAGAAAAGAAAGTGTATATTAATGAAATTAATTCAATTCCTGGTAGTTTAGCTTTTTATTTGTGGGATGCAAAGGATGTTCATTTTTCTAAACTTTTGGATGATATGATTCAAATTGGAATAAAAGATTACAAAAAGAGAGTAGGGAAAACTCATTCATTTGAATCTAATATTTTGCAGGGATTTGCTGCTAATGGTGGGTTAAAAGGAGGAAAAGGCGTAAAAGGAAAATTGCGATAATTTTCCTTTTTTCTTTATGAAAATTTTATTGTTATTAAGAGAAGAAAATACAGAAGAAGAAAATCAATATTATATTGATGCAATTCGTCAATTTGGGGGAGAAATTTTTTTTGTTACTGATAAATGTTGTTTCTCTTCTGCTTTAAAACGATTATCTTTGGTAGATGGAATTTTGTTGCCTGGTGGTAATGATGTTGGTCGATTAGATTTTTTTTTGATTGGTTATGCTTTGACTCATCATTTGCGATTATTAGGAATTTGTCAAGGAATGCAGTCAATGGCTTTGTATGGTTCTGGTTATAAATTAGAAGAAATAGGAAATGATTTTCATTATCAGCAGGGAAAATATGCTCATTCTATTTTTTTATCTTCTTCTAAATTGAGAAAAATCTTTGATCGAGATGTGATTTTTGTAAATTCCCATCATCATCAAACGGTTTCTGTTAGTGTTTATTTTTCTGTTGTAGGAAGAAGTTCAGATAATTTGATTGAGGCTATTGAAAATCCTAATCATGAATTTCAAATTGGACTACAGTGGCATCCAGAGAGAATGATTTCTTATGATTCACTGAGTAGAAAATTATTTCAACGATTTCTTTCAAGGAAAGGGAAGGTTAACGAAAAAAATTTTCTTCAATAAAATTTTAAAAAACAATCCTGTAATAAAATAAAAATATCTAAATTTTTTCACTTTTTTGTTTTCTATATATGTAATTTTCATTAGGAAATACTGTAATTGTTGAGTACTTGATAACTTCTTATAGGAAGGAGTTTGATATTTATGAAGAAAAAAGATTTATTGATTTTATTTCTAATATTAATTATCATTATTATTAACAGATTTTTTACTAGTTCCCAAAGGAAGGAGTACAACATTTTTAGACAAAATAATTTGTAATAAATCATTAACTAATACAAGCATAATCGATTTTAAAAAATTACTAAAAATATTTAGATGATCCCTTTTTTATGTTAAAATGAAACATGCAAAGGAGTGTTTAATGGTGATTTTAAAAGAAAAGCTAGAAAAATTAAAGATAAAACTCTCAGATTTATCTCTATCTACTAATAATAATTATGAATTTGAAGCAAAACTAGAAGATCATCAAATTGGAAATCAAAATATATATAGATTACATTATACTGAATATCACAGAATTGGTGAGAATTATGATAGAACAGATAATCATGTAGAGGTCATTGATTGGCCATTTAAACCATTTATGCTTCCTAATGGTATGAGTCGTGAAGATGGATTTAGAGTTTTATCTTATTTAACAGATTTTATCGAAAAACAACAAAATTTAAAACCTTGTTCACTTAAAAGTGTGTCAACTTTAAATAGTGCATTAGATTTAGAAAGATTAGGATTTAAAAGAATAAATGCAGACATTAATGATAGTGAGGTTATAGATTTATTTACTGTATCTGGACGATTATTATTATTTAAAAATAGTCGACATTATCAAAAATATTTTGTGAGGGTATTACATTAGATGAAATAAAAGTAATTTATGGTAAATGTGGTATTGAATTTTATGATTTAATCTTATTAGAAAATTTTGAAGAATTGAAAATTGAAAATTCAACTGGTGAATCTCAATTGATAAAGAAAAGATAAAATTGTGACTACATTTTATTGAATGATTTATAATAATATTACTATTATTTTATACACGTATATTGATAGTCAATATGGAAGTGTGTTTTCTATATTGACAAAATAAAACTACTTTCAATTTAATTTGAGAGTAGTTTTCTATTTTTACTCGAATTTTCCGAGTTTAGTATCATTCTGGTGGGCTGTTAGGGATTCGAACCCTAGACCCACTGATTAAGAGTCAGTTGCTCTACCAACTGAGCTAACAGCCCA
>CANQFO010000098.1 GCA_947599755.1 uncultured Bacilli bacterium | reverse complement strand
CATATCTTCCTGTGGAAGAATTAAAGAAATAACACCCTTATTTCCATGACGACCAGACATTTTATCCCCAACTTGAATCTTACGTTTTTGAATAATGTAAACACGAATAACCTTAGAAACACCTGCAGGTAATTCATCATTATCCTTACGAGAATAAATTTTGATATCATGAACAATACCATCTCCACCATGAGGAACACGTAAAGAAGTATCTCTAACCTCACGAGTTTTTTCACCAAAAATAGCATGTAATAATTTCTCTTCTGAAGTAAGTTCAGCCATACCTTTTGGCGTAACTTTACCTACCAAAATATCTCCTTCTTTTACTTCAGTACCAATTGCAACAATACCATTTTCATCCAAATTACGACGAGCTTCCTCACTAACATTAGGAATATCACGAGTAATTTCTTCTGGACCAAGCTTTGTTTCACGACATTGCATTTCATAATCCTCTAAATGTAATGAAGTATATTTATCATCCTTAACCAAATTTTCATTCAAAATAACTGCATCTTCATAGTTATATCCATTAAAAGTCATAAAAGCAACAGTCATATTTTTACCTAAAGCAAGCTCTCCCTTATCCGTAGAATTACCATCTGCAAGAATCGTTTTATCCGCTAAAACTTTATCACCAACATGAACAATTGGTCTTTGATGAGAACAAATACTAGAATTAGCAAGTTCAAAATTAGCTAATCGATAAGTATCTTTTCCATCCATCGTTTTAACAACAATCTGTCTAGCATCAACATATTCAACAATACCATCAGTCTTAGCAATTACCTCAACACCAGAATCCTTTGCAGCAATAAATTCAACACCAGTACCAACATAAGGAGCCTCTGTCTTAATTAATGGCATAGCTTGACGTTGCATGTTCGCACCCATCAACGCACGAGTAGCATCATCATGTTCCAAAAAAGGAATACAACTAGTTGTAATAGAAACTACTTGTTGTGGGCTAACATCAATATAATCCACTTGCTCTGGCTTAGCCAAAATATTTTCTCCACGAAAACGAGCATTAACCGTCTCAGCAATAATAGTATTATCTTCACTAGTTTCTACAGTAGACTGAGAAATAATATAATCTAACTCATCATCAGCAGTCAAATAACGAACCTCATCTGTAATTTTGCAATTCTCAACCTTCCGATAAGGAGTCATAATGAATCCATATTCATCAATTTTAGCATAACTAGCTAAAGAAGTAATCAATCCAATATTAGGACCTTCTGGAGACTCTATTGGACAAATACGACCATAATGAGAAGCATTAACATCACGAACATCAACGCCCGCACGATCCCTAGATAAACCACCAGGACCTAATGCAGAAAGACGACGCTTATTAGTAAGTTCCGCAATAGGATTCGTTTGATCCATAAATTGTGAAAGTTGTGAACTACCAAAAAATTCTTTCATTGCCGCCGTAACAGGACGAATATTAATCAAAGTTTTAGGAGTAACTTCCTCCATTTCTTGAGTAGTCATTCTTTCACGAATTACTCTCTCCATCCGAGAAACACCAATTCTAAATTGATTTTGTAAAAGTTCACCAACTTGACGAATACGACGATTTCCTAAATGATCAATTTCATCATAATTTCCAACACCATGTAACAAATTCAAATAATAAGAAACAGCAGCATAAACATCAGAAATAGTAAGTCTTTTAATATCAATATTTTGATCATTACCAATAACCGTTAATTTTTTCTTCTTATCATTAGGATCATAAATTTGAATAACCTGAATTTTCTTATAATCATCTAATTCTTCATTAATTAAAGCATCCTTTAAACCATAACCCTTAGATAAAACTTCTTTTAATTCTTTCAAATTAGCCTTAGTAATTTTTGTTCCCTTTTCAAATATAACAGTATCCCCATCTTTAATATCTTGAGCCAATGTTTGATCAAGCAAACGATGAACAACATTTAATTTACGATTAAACTTATACCTTCCTACACGTGCTAAATCATATCGAAATTCATCAAAAAATCTAGTAATAATCTGGTTTTTAGAAGAATCAAGAGTAGCAGGCTCACCAGGTCTTAATTTTTCATAAATTTCAATTAAAGCTTCATCAGTATTTTTAGTAGAGTCTTTAGCAATCGTATTTTTAAGATATTCATCTTCACCAAACATATTCAAAATATCCTCATCAGTAGATAAACCAAAAGCTCGAAGCAAAGTAGTTAAGGTTACCTTTCTAGTACGATCAATACGAACATATAAAACATCTCTAGCATCTGTTTCAAATTCCAACCATGTACCACGATTAGGAATAATCTGAGAAGTAATCAATTCACGACCATTTTTATCAATTTCATGATTATAATAAACACTAGGAGAACGAACAAGTTGTGAAACAATAACACGCTCAGCACCATTAATAATAAATGTTCCACTTTCTGTCATAATAGGCATATCACCCATAAATATCTCTTGCTCTTTTACTTCCCCAGTCTCATGATTAAAAAGCTGTACATTAACTCTCAAAGGAGCAGAATAAGTAGATTCACGATCCTTACTTTCTTTAATAGAATATTTAGGTTGATCAAAATGATAATTTTCAAATCTAAGAGATAAAGTTCCCGAAAAATTTTCTACCGGGAATAAATCATCAAAAACTTCCTTAATACCAGTTTCAATAAACCAATGATAAGACTTTTTTTGAATTTCCAATAAATCCTTTAACTCATATGTATTCCTAATTTTAGAATAATTTCTTCTAACACGATAGTCCCCACATTTTACAATTTTAAATGACACTAATTTTCACCCCACAAACAATAATAATCCGAAAAAAGAATATATTTTCAAAAAATACATCACTAAACTAAAATGATAACATAAATAAATTTAGAAATCAATAATCAAAGCATGCATTTAATAATAAAAAATCCTTTTTTCTTATTTAATACCTCTACAGTATATATTTTTTTTAAGTCGACAATTAGCGATTTTGCTCCTTGCTCCTTCCGAACAACAAGAAAAAGCTTTCCATCTTTTTCTAAATAATTTCTCGCATTCATCACTATATCATAAACAACTTTTTTACCAGCCCTTATCGGAGGATTAGTAACAATACAAGAATATTTAGATTGAACCTGATCATAAACATTACTCTCAAAAACACAAATATGATCAACATGATTTTCCTGAATATTTTTATTTGCCAAATGAATAGCCCTTAAATTTACATCAACCATATCTACATAAGCTGAGGTAAGTTTAGCCAGTACAATACCAAATACTCCATATCCGCAACCCATATCAAGAATTTTGTCTCCAACCTCTTCAAGCGGGATTGATTCAAGAAGAAGTCTACTGCCAAAATCCAAACCGTCCTTTGAAAAAACACCATTATCAGTTAAAAAAACAAATTTTTTCCCTAAAACAAAACACTCTATTCGTTTTACATTACTAGGTAATTTCTCATTTGTAAAATATTGCCCCATTTTATCTCACCTGAATAAAAGAAGAAGAAAACTAAATAAATTGATCAGTTTTCTTCCTTTCGCACATATAATATAATACTATTTCCAAAATGTCAACAAAAATTTAACAAAAAATTGGTAATTTAATTGAAAAATGAAATGTCTATTTGATATGTATATAGACATTAAGTCGTTCAACTGTTTTTATTTTAGTCA
>CANQFO010000097.1 GCA_947599755.1 uncultured Bacilli bacterium | reverse complement strand
AAGGCTCAATTCCAAACTCCCGTCCACAAGCAATTGCTGCTAAAATATTATATACATTATGATCTCCTAACAACTTAGTATGAAATTCATATTTTATTTTATCCCCTTTAAAAATAACATGAAAACTAGTTCCTTTAGAAGAACAACAAATATCAACAGCTCGAACATCTACATCAGGATTATCAATTCCAATCCAAATAACACGAACTTTATTTTTCAATGAATAATTTACTTGCTTTGGATCATCACCATTCAAAACTGCAAAACCATCTTCCGGCAAAGACTCAATCAATTCAAATTTACCATCAATAATATTTTGTTCACTACCAAAACTTTCTAAATGAGCAGTCCCAATTCTTGTTAAAATACCATATTTAGGATGAACTAAATCACATAAACCTTTAATTTCTCCTTTAACATATGCACCCATTTCAGCAATAAAAATATCAGTAAATTTATCCATATATTGATTAACAGTCATAATTAACCCATTATATGTATTTAAATTTCTAGGAGTTGGCAAAGCATTATATTGAATATTTAAAATATCACTTAAAATATTTTTACTACTAGTTTTTCCATAACTACCAGTAATTCCAATAATCTTTAATTGAGACATAGACTGAAGTTTCTTTTGAGCCATACCCTTATAATAATAATAAACACAACGCTCAATAGGATGATTAATAACCTTAGCCAAATAAACAACAAAAACATTAAAATAAAGCATAATACATAAAAGAAAAGTCATCCCCCAAACAAATTGCATATGATGTATAAAATAAAAACTATAAAACAAAGGAATAGAATAAAGAATAGTAATAGTCACAATTAATCGTTTTATTCGTGCAGTAAATACTAAAGGTTTTTTATTTTGTTCATGAGAACTCCTTTGAATACAGAAAAATCCTAAAACAATTAAAACAATAATTAATAAGAAATAAGAAACTCCCGTCCACTGTTCTAAATCATAAAAAATAAAATACCCAATCATAGAAATAATAATTAACAAAATATCAAAATCAAAAAATTGTTTATAATTTTTTCCTATCCATTTCAAATAACGATTATTTTCATTATACAAATTTTGCTGTAACATATGTAGAGAATATTTGGTCTTAAAACATAACACAAAAAGAAAAAGAAAAAGAAACAAACAATGCATAACAATCATAATAAATTACACTCCTTAAATAAAATGTTCTAAAATAGAAACAACATGACCTAAATTTTCTAAATAAGCATAATGAGTTCCTGGAAGAACAATTAATGCAGCATCAATCATAATCTTTTCAAGTTCACGAGCATCACTAACAGGAGCTTCCGTATCATTTTCTCCCCAAATTAATAGAGTAGGTTCTTCAATCATTTTTGCATATCTAGATAAATCTTCATTAACTACTTCCACTAAAATTTTTCTCATAATAGGACTAGCAGCTTTATAATCTCTAGAACCGATATATTTTTTCATTTTCTCCCCAATAGAATCAAATCCAGGAATTTTTTTTAATGTTTTTAACACTAAAACAGAAAAAGGAAGAGGCTCTTGTATACGAATACAAGGACTGCCAAATAAAACCAATTTTTCAATAGGATTATAAGAAGAATAACGAATTGCCACTCTTCCACCAAAAGAATGTCCCATTATAATGGGCTTTTTTACCTGAACAAGATGAAGAAATTTTTCTAAAAATTGCGCATAATCTGAAATAGTCCAAGCAACCAAAGGTTCATCACTTTCACCAAAACCAGGAAAATCTAAAATCGTAATTCGAAATTTTTGACAAAAACTATCTCCTAACGGCTTCATCATTTCTATATTTTGACCCCAACCATGTAAAAGTAAAATATCCTTTCCTTTACCATATTGTATGTAATGAACAGAAATATCTCCAATTTTTATTTTCATGAAATCAGTCGAGTAGACGTCTCGACATACCTCCCTTTACTTTATTTAATTTCTTTGTGAGAAGTTTGTCTACCGCCCCTCACAGAACCGTACGTGCGGATTTCTCGCATACGGCTCTTCATATAATCTTAACTCCAAATATTTACATAAATCTTAGGTGTTGGTATATTTAGGAATTTCCATATTCTAAGAAAATCTGGGTACTTTATTTTATTCTTTTGCCCTCTCTTCCTTAGAGTATAATACCATGTATGTTTTACATATTTGTAGAATTTTAATAGTTGCACGTAATTTCCATTAATTCCATAATAAGCATAATGTCCTATCATTTTCTTCTTTATTGTTTCTCCAACATCTAGTATAAATTCATGCATATGTTCATACAGAAACTTCTTAATAGTCTCTTTCTTCTGTTTCATTTTCTTTTTACTCGTTATTATAATTGGTCGATATTTTCCTGTTTGTGTTCTACCATTGTAGAATGTAAATCCTAGAAAATCAAACGTTTCATCTGTTCCTTTAAATCTGCCAATCGGTAGTATTCCTGTCTTATCTTCTGCTAGCTCTAATTTAAACTTTCTCATTCTTTCAACGAGCAATTTATAAATTCCTTTTGCTTCCTCTTCATATTGACATAGTATTACAAAGTCGTCCGCATATCTTATTAAATAAGCTTCACCTTTTAACTTTGGTATTACACCTTTTTGAAGCCATAAATCTAATACATAATGCATGTACACATTTGCTAATACTGGTGATATGAGCCATCCTTGTGGTGTTCTCTTATCACTTTCATAAAACTTCATGTCTTCCATTATTCCAGATTTGAGAAAACGTTTTATATATCTCAGAAAATTCTTATCTTCTATTTCATGTTCTAGAAATTTCATAAGCCATTCATGGTCTACATTATCAAAGAACCCTTTGATATCACAATCTAATATATAATTTACTTTCTTTGTCATCAATAGCCAATTTATTTGACTTATTGCTTGATGGCAGTTTTTCTTCGGTCTAAACCCGTATGAGCAGTCTAAAAATATATTCTCATATATTTCGTTCAACACGTCCGCCATTGCTCCTTGTACTAACTTGTCTTCATATGCTAGTATTCCGAGTCTTAGTTTTCCATTTGCTTTTGGTATGTACGTTCTTTTGACTGGCTCTGGACGGCAACTAAAGTTCTTCATTCGGTTTAGTAAGTTATCTAAATTGTTTTCTAAGTTGATGTCATATTCACTCTTTGTTACTCCATCTATTCCTTTGGATTTTCCCATTTGTTGTTTCCTATGTTGCTCTCTTAATGTTTCCTTATTTACCATATGTATCAATGTTTGAAGTTTATATCCTTGTTGTATTTGAGTCTTAATATCTTTTCGTTTTGTTTCCATGATTCTACCTCCTCTAGTGAGACTCATGTTTCCCTAAAGAAACGATTATATGCTAGTCCCTTTGCTCCAGAGTCATTACTTCTTTCTTCGCTACTATGAATTAGTCCGACTACTTGTAAGTCTTTTGCCTAACTTGAGGTTCAAATTCTTGCTTTGGCATACTTCTTCAACTTTGGGTTTTAAACTCCGTTCTTTTGAAGAACTTACAAGTCCTCCCAGGTATACTTTACATATCTATTTTCTACTCGCCATGCTCTATTGACCCCGGTGGCACTCTCATAGTATCTCGCTCTTACGATACTACCGTTATTGTCTGCTGTGTAGGAGAACACATCGACTACCACTATTTATATCTTACGAGGCTGAATTGCTTCACGCTTTCGCATTATGGCTCGC
>CANQFO010000096.1 GCA_947599755.1 uncultured Bacilli bacterium | reverse complement strand
CCCACTTACAAGTGATTGGACGAACACCGGGAGTTGATATGACTACGGGACCTTTAGGGCAAGGAGTTGCTACTGCTGTTGGTATGGCTATGGCTGAAGCTACTCTTAGAATGCGATATAACAAAGGAAAAAGAGAAGTAATTGATTTTTATACTTATGTTTTATGTGGCGATGGTGACTTAATGGAAGGAATTAGTTATGAAGCTTTATCTCTTGCGGGTAGTCTTGGATTAAATAAATTAATTGTTTTATATGATTCTAATGATGTTTGTTTAGATGGTAAGACTCATGGGGTTTTTGATGATAATATTGCTATGCGATTTGTTTCTATGGGATGGAATGTGATTACGGTTACTTCTTTTGATGGATATGATGCTATTTCTAAGGCAATTGATGAAGCAAAAACTAGTTCTTCTAAACCTACATTAATTGAGGTGAAAACTATTATTGGAAAAGATTCTATGTTACAAGGAACTAATCTAGTTCATGGTTCTCCATTATCTAAAGAGGATATTGCTCATATTAAAGAAAAAGTAAAAATTAGAAATATTCCTTTTACTATTTCTAAAAATACTTGTGAGGATTTTCAATATCTTATTTCTAATCGTTGTCGAAAGTTATCAGAAAAATTTGATCGAATTATTGATAATTTATCTGAGAATGAACAACGTGAACTTGCTTTCTTTATGGGAAAAGATAAAAGTCTTGATTTGAAGGATTTAATTTATGAACCGCCTGTTAATAAGTGTGAATCTACTCGAGATACGTCTTTTAAAGTATTAAATTCTTTAGTTTCTCATTCTTTTTATTTATTAGGTGGTAGTGCGGATTTATTTCGGGCAAATAAAACTTATATTTCTGATGGTGGTGATTATTCTCGAGAAGATTATGGAGGAAAAAATATCTTTTTTGGAGTTAGAGAACATGCAATGGGAGCGATTTTGAATGGGCTAGCTTTATGCGGATTTCGTCCTTATGGTTCTACTTTTTTAAGTTTTAGTGATTATTTAAGGCCTTCTATGCGTCTTGCTTGTATGATGGATTTAGGCGTTATTTATATTTTTTCTCATGATTCGATTAGTATTGGAGAAGATGGTCCTACGCATCAGCCTGTTGAGCAGTTGGCAACTCTTCGTGCTATGCCTAATTTGGATGTTTTTCGTCCAGCTGATGCTAATGAAGTGATTGGTGCTTATAAAGCTATTCTTTCAAAAAAGAGTGGACCATCAGTGATTACTTTGTCTAAAACTGAATTACCTATTTTAGAAACAACTCGTGTTAGCGAAGTGGAAAAGGGTGGATATATTGTTTTAGATCCGGTTAAAAAAGCAGATGGAATTATTATTTCTACTGGGGAGGAAGTTTCTTTAGCTATTGAAGTTGCTACAAGATTGCAGGAGAAGGGAATTCAAATTCGAGTTGTATCTATGCCAAATCTTTCTCGCTTTTTGGAACAAGATGATGCTTATATTGAACAAATCCTTCCTGTTGAGATTCGAAAAATTGTTATTGAGGCAGCTTCTTCTATGTCATGGAATCGTTTGGTATTTAATCCGAAGTATTTGATTACTCTTGATCAATTTGGTTCAAGTGGTAAGCGTAGAGATGTTTATCAAAAATTCGGATATGATTTGGAGCATTTGGAGAAAAAAGTAGAAAAATTATTAAAATAAAATTCGACAAAAATAGATATTTCGTTTTGTTATTCTAAAGATGGTGATAAAATGAAAGTCTATTTTATTTTTGATATTAAACAAGAATTTATTAGTTTGTATCAGGATAATCAGCGAGTTCTTTATAATATTTTAAGGCAAATTTATTACTTGGATCGTGAAGAGGTTCAGTATGGATATAATTTATTTCAACAATTAACGAAAAGAATTCCTAAAGAGAGAATTGATCGGGGAATTTTTGTAAAATTTCATTTAGATATTCCATATTCTAAGCGTGGTCAAGTTCATTATATGAATAATTTATATCGAGATGAAGTAAGTCGTTTATTGGTTAAAAAAAGTTATATTCGATTGGAAGTTGAACAAAATCATTCTTCTTTTTTTTCTATTTTAAGAACTTATTCGTCTAATTATTTTGTTTGTGAATTTCAGAAACAAGAGTATTTTTTCTTAGGTGGAAATAGAATTTTAGAAGAATCTAGTGTTTTTTGAGAAAGATCTTGTGGAAATGTTAAAAATTTAGTAAAATGAGTATAGGGAGTGATGTTATGTTACATGATATATTATTAGTTATTGTTGGAGTCATTATTGGTTGTGTTATTGGTTTTTTTGGAGCAAGATTTTTTATGAAAAAATATTTAAAAGATAATCCACCAATTAATGAAGATATGATTAAGGCATTGATGATGCAAATGGGTAGAAAACCAAATCAAAAACAGATTAATCAGATGATGAAGGCTATGGAAAAATATCAATAATACTCTGTTGATATTTTTTATTTTTTGATATAATTATATTGTCGGTGATATATAATGAAAGATTTTAGAGAAAAGTTATCTTTAGTTCCTACTAAACCGGGTAGTTATCAGATGAAAAATAAAGATGGTGTAATTATTTATGTAGGAAAAGCTAAGAATTTAAAAAATCGATTAAAAAGTTATTTTACTGGAACGGTTACTGGTAAGACTAGGATGTTAGTTGAGGATATTGATGATTTTGAATATATTGTTACTTCATCTGAATTAGAATCATTGATTTTAGAGATTACTTTAATTAAGAAGTATGATCCTAAATATAATATTTTGTTAAAAGATGATAAAAGTTATCCATATATTGAGTTAACTAATGAGAAATATCCAGTATTAAAAATTGTTCGTCAGGTGAAGAGAAAGAAAAATAAAAATCATTTGTATGGTCCTTATCCTAATGCTTCTGCTGCTAGAAAAACAGTTTATATGATCAATCGTATTTATCCTCTTAGAAAATGTAATCGCTTAAAAAAGGAAGTTTGTTTATATTATCATATTCATGAGTGTTTAGGGTATTGTTGTAAGGATATTTCTAGTGATGTAATTTTACAGATGAAAAAGGAAATTATTGCTTTTTTAAAGGGAGATGCTAGTATTATTTCTAAAAAGATAGAAGATGAGATGATTCGTGCAAGTGATAATATGAATTATGAAAGAGCATTAGAGCTTAAGGAAATGTTAGCAGATATTCAAACTACATTAAAAAAGCAGAAAATTGATTTAAATCATAATTATCAGTTTGATTTGGTAAATTTTTATGTTGATCAAAATTATCTTTCTATTGAGATCTTTTTTATTCGAGACGGATTATTATTTGGTCGACATAATGAAATTATTCAAACCATGTTGGATCCTTGTGCAGAAGTTGTTGAGTATATTATTAAATTTTATGAAAAAAATGCTGTTATTCCAAGAGAGCTTTATGTTCCTTTGGAATTGGATCAAAATCTTTTGAGTGAATATTTTCAAATTAAGGTTATACAACCACAAAGAGGAAAGTTAAAAAGTCTTTTGAATTTAGCTTATGAGAATGCTAAAGAACATTTGGAAGAACAGGAAGAGTCGTTAAAGAAGAATGATGCTCTACGAATGGAGGCAATTTGTGAGTTAAAAGAATTATTGCATTTGGATAAGGTATCTAGGATGGAATCTTTTGATAATTCTCATTTGTTTGGTACTTTTTATGTAGGAGGAATGGTTGTTTTTGATGATTTTTTACCATTAAAAGATGAGTATCGAAAATATAAGATTAGTTCTGATGTAAAAGATGATTTATCTGCGATGAGGGAGGTTTTATATCGTAGATATTATAAAGTATTGATGGATAATTTGGTTAAACCTGATTTGATTGTTATGGATGGAGGAAAGGCACAAATTAGTGTTTGTTTAGATATTATTCATTCTTTAGGACTTAATATTCCTGTTATTGGGTTAGTTAAGGATCATAGGC
>CANQFO010000095.1 GCA_947599755.1 uncultured Bacilli bacterium | reverse complement strand
CCATTCATGCCACAAGCATCACATCCCATACAAGGGTGAATATCTGTATGAGCTAAATCAATTACTTCAACATCTTTTCCTGTATCTTTAGCACCTCTTACCAATTCATTTACTAAGGTATTGGATGTTCCCTTTTTATGAGGACTACCAGCAAGAACAACTATTTTCATTTGATACCTCCTAATATCTTTTCTAATCCCATTTTTATCATTTCTTTATCGGTATAAAATTTATATTCCAGATTTGCCTTATTTATCGCTTCTTTCATTTTATCCGTTAAAGAAGTGTAAGGATAAACTCCTACTAAAAAAGGTAATATCGTAAAGGTAATTTCTTCTGCTTCGCTATCTTTGACATCAAAGAATTTATCTAAGCATTGTTCTAATAAAGAAATAGATTCTTTAAATGCTAATTTGAAATTTGTAATACTTTCCACTCTACTATTTGCTTCCATTTCAAACATATTCATCGAAATAAGTTTTAATAAAGTTTTTCTTTTTAATAGTGAATCTGTAATTTTATCTATAAAATCTTCTTTTGATAGTTTTTCATTTTTTAGAAGAGTAGATAAATCTTCGTTCCATTTTAAATATTCTCTTTCTAAAAGTGCTAAAAATATTTCTTCTTTCGTCCCAAAATAATTATAGATAGAAGTTCTGCCAACACTTATTTTCTCCCCAATTAGTTTCATGTTTATCTCTTTAAACTCTAACTGTTTGTAAAGTTTTTCACAAGCATTAATCATTTCTTCTTTTCTTTCATCAATGAGTCGTTTTTCCATCTTCTGTATCCTCCTACTGACATACTGTCAATATAATAATACGCCTATAATGACACTGTGTCAATAAAAATTATTTAAAAAATCTTATCCAAGTAAAAAATTCATCCTGAAACAGATGAATTTTTATTTTCTTTTCGTTATTATTTTAAAAGTCTGTCTTACAAAGGGTTGAATAAAGAATAATTGAGAAAAATAGGCAAATGGAAAATTAAAACAAATTAGTTTTAACCAATTGGCTAACAAGGTAAATATATTCAATCCTGTATAGTAAGGATAATATAAAAAAGCTGCTATCAAACTCATTACAGGAACCATTATTCCTACTGTAGAACATATGATTGCCGTTTCAAAATGAATTGGATCTGTTTTTTTTCTATCAAAATTTTTACCAGTCATCTTAAAAGAAAAAGGTTGTCCTATTAGCATTTCAGCTAAATAAGCAAAACAAAATTCTACTATAACTACTGTCCATATCGGTAAATAACGACCAAACATATAAACTCCACCAAGTTTGTTGATTGCTTTGATTACACTACTTGCACCAGTTAGATTCATTAGTGTTGATCCATTTATCACATATAAACTATAAAATACATAAGCATGAACGGTAATGATAACAGTGATTAAAGCAAATAAGGCTCTTTCTTTTTTATTTGTAGGCATAACTTCACCTCCTTTTGGTAACAAAAAAACACATATAGAACTATCCCATTTTTCTAAATACATCTCTGTAATCAGATTTATGTGCATAGCACTACATGTGTCATATGTATTACCTCATTCAGTATATCATATTTTTTTAATTTTTAAAATTAGTATTTTTTCCTTTGATCCTTATCATTATGCAAACTAGAAGTTGAGGTTTATCCATTACTATTTATTATTCTTGATTATTTTTCTGTTCGATTTATATATTCGCTTAATGCTAATGGCATATATCTTGGACCTCTGATTGCCTTTATTCCAAACTCTTTTAATTTATTCCTTGTTAATTTTCCTTTTTCATATTTTTTTGTTAATTCCATTTTCATTACTTTTTTCATTTTTATCTTTTCCTTCTTATCTTCAAAAGGAATATTTACTTCGATTACTCTACATTTATACATCATTGAGGAATAAGGGTTTCCAACATATATATAAACGATATCATTTATTTTCATTTCTGTACTTTGTTTCCACATTATTGTATGATTTTGTTCAAGGGCTTTTTCTATATCAAAATATTTTGGATTTGCAGGGATTATCCATTCATTTTTTGCCTTATTTTTCTTTATCTCTGTATATGAATAACTTTTCTCAATTAATTTCAATATTTTTTCATCTGATATTGTATCATTTAATATTATTGTAATCCAATTTTTCTTATTCATATGATACGCTGAATAAAATCCATCCAAATTTAATAATTCTTCTATTTCATTTGGTTCTAATTTTATATCTATTATTTCTACTTCTCCATTAGACTTTTTCTCTAGTTTATTTTTATCTATATTCATGATGATACCATACCATTTTTTACTATCTTTATTTCTAAAAGTAGCATATCCAGGAAATTTTTCCCATTCAAATTGTGGATCATCTCCATACTTTTCTTTTATTTCTTTTGCTATTCTATTGGATTGTTCATAGATAAAATCTTTTCTCATTGAACAATTATTTCGAATATCTTTTAATACATTTTCGTATTCTTCTTTAACTTGATTTGCAAAAGAACCCATATTTCCTTCTACAAGGAAGTTGGTATATTCTTCTCCAAAAGATAAATCTATAATTTTTCCTTTCACTATACCCTCTTTGCTTATTTCAATATCTATTCTAAAAGTATCATCCATAATATTTTTTGAATATTTGTACAAAGAATTTTCTTTTTTAAATCCATATTTTAATATTTTATTCCAATCAATTTTTGCTCTTTTCCATAATTCTTCTTCGATAGTCATTTTCTTCCTCCTATCATTATATTTATATATTTTATAAACTTTTTCTCTAATTTATCTCAACAGATTTAGTTTGTTAACCTTTTTGATCATCAAATTTTTTAGCTACTTATATTATATCCTTTCTACTGAAGAAAAAAGCAAACCTTATATTGTTTGCTATTTTTCTATCATCCTTTTTCTCTATTGTTTTTTCTTACTATCCTATCATTTAAAATTTTTAATTACTTATTGAATTATTTCAATTTTAATCCATCTTTAAATGCTTCTCCTACTCTTTCTGTTACTTTATAATATCCATGTGTATATGGATCAAAAGCTAGGGCTGATAGTTTAGCAATATCTATATCTTTTCCATTCATTATTTTTTCATCAGCATTTACCTTTACTATGTTTCCTATTACTCCGTAATCTCCATATTCTATAAACTTACATTCCATACAAATTGGAAATTCATTTATTATTGGTGCATCTACATTTTTCGATTTTGTGGCAGTTAATCCACTTTTTTCAAATTTATTAGGAATATTATTTCCTGATACTATTCCAAAATAATCGGCTTCTGTTACATGATTACTGTCAGCAATACTTATTGTAAATGCTTTTCTTTCTTTTATATTTTTTACTGTTTTATGTGTCTCAGTTAAGTTTAGAATTACTTGATTTCTTGATGCCATAGTTCCCCAGGCTGCATTCATTACGTTAATGCTTCCATCTTCATTATAGGTTGCTATCATTAATACTGGCATTGGAAATATTCCTTCTGTTATTTTTATCTCTTTTCTCATTTTCTTTTTCTCCTATTCCTAATTTTATTCTATCTATCAGATGATTTCTTTTTCTCTTTTCTACTCATCTTTTCTTTTAAAACATTGGAGCAAATAATCTTAAAATTGCTTGCCAAATTGATTTTATTACTCCTGTTTTGACCTCTTTATCTTCTAATTTTTTACTTTCTTTAAAGGTATTTTCAAAATCTTTAGCAATATCTTTTATAGCATTTACTTCTTCCATATAAATACCATTTTCAAAGTGTAAATATAGACTTCGATAATCCATGTTAATTGTTCCAACAATAGCTCTTATATCATCGGATAAAAATACTTTGGAATGGACAAATCCTTTCGTATACTTATATAGATGAACTCCATTATCGTGAAGTACTTTAAAGAAAGAGGTTGTTTGAGTGTAGACAATTTTTTTATCTGGGATACCGGGAACAATTATTCTTACTTCTACTCCTCTTTTGGCTGCTCTACCGGACGGAGATCGTGGGGATCACCCGCGGCAGCGACGGTTCGCCCGGCGAACTGACGGGCTATATC
>CANQFO010000094.1 GCA_947599755.1 uncultured Bacilli bacterium | reverse complement strand
CCCCCCCCAAGCTTTTGTCAATCATACATATGTTTTTTTTGTTTATTTCTATTTCCAGTCGTAAACTTAAAGTAGACAACTTGAGGGGGTATGTAGAATCTATACAATTATACACATGATAATAGTAAACTCAATAAAAGCTTACTCACCAACTATTTTACTTTTTTCTTTCTTTTGAACAAATAATTAAATTTATCTCCAAAAATACGTTTTATCGTCTTCATTCGATAAGTATAGAAAAAATAAATACAAGATCCAACAATAGTATATAAAAAAACAATAAATAAATGATAAACTCTATTATTAGATGACATTGGAATGATAAATTTTAAAAGAAAAAGTAAAAAAATCATAATAATACATCCACATAAAATATCCATAAAATTTTGAATAAATTTCTCATAATTAACATGATATTTTTTATGTAAAACAATCAAACAAATCATAAAAGAAGTAAAATATCCAACAATACTAGCTGTAATAACCCCATAATAAGGAGCAATTCCCATTTGATAAAAAGCAATAATTAAATTAGTAGTTAAAATAGCTTTTAAAATAACTCCTATCAACAAACTAATAAAAACCGTTTTATAATCCTTTAAAACTTGAATAATAGAAATAGTAGCAGTAAATACACCAGTAATCAATCCAACAAAAATATAATAAGATAATACACTAGGACCATATTTACTAGATCCATAAAATAAAATCCAAACAGAATTAGATAAAAAACTTAACCCTATCGTCATAGGAACAGTAAAAAACAAAAGCATACTAAGAGATTGATTAATTTTATCATTTACCTCTTTATATTGATTTAAAACTAAAGCCTTAGTCAAATTAGGAATCAAACTGATAATAACACCAGTTGAGATAGATAAAACAATCATATTAAACTTATTAGCCCAAGTAGAAAGCATAGACATAATCACTTCAGCATTAGCAGTAGAAAACCCAGCATGAAGAACAAGACCTTTTACTACACTAACCATATCAATATAATTATACATAGATTTAAAAATATCAATCAAAATAAAAGGAATAGCATAAATAACAATTTTTCGAAAAATTTGTTGATTAGTAATCATCGGTTCATTAACAGGGCGAATTTTTTCATCAAATTTTTTCTTATTTTTATATCTTTTTTCAACTAAATAAAAATAAGAAACTAATGCTCCAAGTGTTGCCCCAAACAAAGCTACTCCCACTGCAGTAGTTAAAGATAATTGAAACACTTTCAAAACAAAGAAACTACCAACAACAATGACAAAAACTCGAACAATTTGCTCAATTACTTGAGAAATTGAAGGTGGACTCATAAAACGATGCCCCTCAAAATAACCTCGATAAATACTAAGAATAGGAACAATCAAAATTGCTGTAGAGATAATTCGAATAACAAAACAAATATCCTGAATTGTATTTCCACCTGTTAAATCACCCAAAATAAATTTTGCCAATATAGGAGCAAACAATTGAAGAAGAATAAAACAAATCATTCCCAATATCCAAGCAATTTTTTTTCCAATAATAAACGCTCTCTTTTTAGCCTGATAAAAACCAAGAGTCTGATACTCAGAAATAACTTTACTAATAGCTAAAGGAATTCCAGCAGAAGATAAAGACATAAAAACTAAATAAATAGTATAAGCATACCCATATAATGCCCCTCCTCTTTCACCAATAATGGCATGAAAAGGGATAACATATAAAATTCCTAATATTTTAGTAATCACAATACCAAAAGTAGCAATAAATGCACCCTTAACAAAATTAGTTTTTTGCATAGTTTTATCCTTTTTCATAACTACCTCCACTATGATAAGTATATCATACAAACCTATATAAAAAATAAATTTCTATGGAAAAAAGATTAATTTTTAAATAAAAAAATCAGCAATGATAAATAATCATTGCTGAAAAACAAAATACTTGTTCATCACTAAAAATACCCACACTAACCTGATATTTAATATCAATTACTTCTCCCTTAAGTTCCTCAATAAAAGCATTAACATCTTCTTCTAAATCTTTTTCATCTTCATAATCAAATATTTTTACTTTCATTATATTCACCAATTTAATAATAAATGATTTTATCCACAAAAATTGTTGAAAATAAGTTAAGTTCTATCTATCTTCTTTACTTTATGATGAGTTGCCTGACGAACTTTAGCATTAATATCTAATTCAACAATAGAATCACAAATTTTATAACGATAAAAATTTTTTAATTCTTGATAATTTTCAACAGTTAAGGCTAAATTCATTGCCCGACCATAATCTTCACGTTCATTTGGTTTAACATAAATTGGAGGCAATCCAACATCCTCTAATAATTTATTAGTAAATCCACGAATAGTTCTTCCATTACCATCAAAGAAAGGATGAACCTTGATAAGTTGAGCATTTAATTCCACACAAGCATCTAAATAAAAAAGTAAATCATCTACATCTGTAGAAGCTTTAGCAATAGGAGCATATTCCCGCAAGAAAAGAACCATTTCATCCAAAACATTAAGTCGATCTCTAATTAAACTCCATTCACAAAGTTCAACTCCAGAACCAGGAAGATAAACATCAATATTTCTAAAGTTTCCCGCTAAATCAGGATAAGATGTACAAGAAAATAATTTTTGATGTAAATCCTTTAAAGTATATACATTAAACATATATTCTATCTCATCAGAATGAATATAAGAATACATCCTTTTTAGTCCTTCTACTTCCTCTTTACCATGAACTTCCTGAATAGAAACCTTTTCAAATTCACTCTCATTTTGAATATAATGAGTTACAAAACTTTTCTTTAATTCATTAAATGTCACTTCATCTGGGTTTAGACCATAATACATTCGAATCAACTTAGTAGGAAGCTCAGCCTTTGGATCAAATTGCTTATTACGACTTCGTTGATACTTATACCCTAAAAAAGCTTGTTGAATTAAAAATGGTGCATCTAAACCAAATAATTCAAGTTGTTCCAATAATTCTTCCTTATTTGCCATTATATACCACCCCTTAAATTTGTGCATATTATAACATAAAACCAACAAATTAGCAAGAAAAATTATCTCAATAGAAAAAGGACATATCATCTTTGTCCTTTCCAAATTTTCTTCTAGCGAACAACAATATTAACTATTTTTCCCTTAATGACAATAATTTTAACGATTTCTTTTCCTTCAATATGTTTTAAAACATTCGCTTCATGCAATGCTTTTTCACGAATAGAATCTTCTTCATCAGAAACATTAATCTTAATGGTACCACGGACTTTACCATTAACTTGAACAGCAATCTCCTTTTCTTCTTCTACAATTTTAGCATCATCCCAAACAGGAAAACTACCATTACAAATTGGTTCATATCCTTGTCTTTCATTCATTTCCTCAGTAATATGAGGAGCAATTGGATTCAACAAAATAAGAAGTAAACGATAATCCTCTTTAGTAATACTATCCTCTGCATCATAGCAATTAGCAAGAATCATTAAAGCAGAAATCGCCGTATTATATCCCATAGTTAACAAATCATTCGTAACTTTTTTTATCGTTTTATGCTGAATAACCTCTAATGATTTGGTCAATCCACTATGATCATTTACTTTATTTTCTAAACGAATCACCTTATCAATAAAACGTTTGCACCCCTTTAAAGAATCCGTACTCCAAGGAGCATCCATCTGATAATCTCCCATAAACATCTCATATACTCTTAATGTATCCGCACCATATTCAGAAACAATATCATCAGGATTAATCACATTTCCTTTACTCTTACTCATCTTCTCATTATTAGAACCAAGTACCATACCATGACTAACACGAGTCCAAATCATTTCTTTCTGAGGAACTAATCCTATATTATACAAAAATTGTACCCAAAATCTTGCATACAATAAATGTCTAGCCGTATGTTCCATTCCTCCATTATACCAATCCACACGCTTCCAGTATTTCATAGCATCCATAGAAGCAAATTCTTGCTCATTATGAGGATCCATAAATCGCAAAAAATACCAAGAAGAGCCTGCCCAATTCGGCATAGTA
>CANQFO010000093.1 GCA_947599755.1 uncultured Bacilli bacterium | reverse complement strand
AATCCTGTATCATTTTCTATTACCTATACCATTAATTTTTCCCAAGCATAAATAAAAATGTAAGAGTATCTAGAAATATTTTTAGCATTTTTTTGCATTTTATAATATAATAAATTTTATAATTTTAATCATTTGATTTTGAGATTGATAATTAAAAGCGAACAATGTATGATTGACAAAACCTTGGGGGGGGGGTGTAAACTAGAACTAGAATAAGAATAAATAGAAAAAATTTATTGGATTCTAGAGGAGGTTTACATGAAAAAAAATCATGCAAAAACATATATCATTGTAGCGATATTGATATCTATTGTTGGAATTAGTATTGCCTATGCAGCATTAAGTCAACAATTACAAATCAAAACTAATGCATCGGTTCAATCTAGTCAGACTTCTTGGAATATTGTATTCAATATTTCAAAGTGTGATGCGTATAGGCGTTCTAAAGCAGGAACAATGACACTTGATGGGAATACAATTACTATATCAAATTTTATATTATTAGCACCAGACAGTGGTGTATCATGTTATTTTTCAGTTGAAAATAAAGGAGAAGTAAATGCTAAAATTGCATCAATCAATTATCAAGAACCGACATTATCTGGAACGGGTACTTCCGCTTCTACAGATGTTGAATTGGTAAAATCTAAGTTATATGTAGGTATTCAAAAATGTGAAAATGATTCAACTACAACTAATTGTTCTAGTATAAATCCAGCAACATTTCAAGCAGCTTTATCATCAGGAACAAAAATTTCTTTTAGATTAATTTTTGGGCTTGAGGATGCAGAACAGTTACCTACTAACCCCGTTACTTTTTCTAATGCAAAATTTACGGTTAATTTTCTTCAGACATAAAAAAAGAGTAAACATCCTCTTAGAAATAATAAGAAGATAAGTTTAACTCTTTTTATTTGGCAATCTCAATGGTATAAGTAACACCATTACAACTAGTAACTTCTGACTCAGGACCAATACCAGAAACATAAGAACCACTAGTAGCATCTCCACCATCAACCCCAACAATATTAAACTTTACATCAGGAAAATTTTCTGCAAAATAACGATTTAAAGCATTTTTAACGTTATCATATCCACTATAATTATGAAAAATATTCATTAAACCTCTACCAATAGTATAAGTTTTAGAAACGCAAGTTGGTTCCTCAGAAGGAGTAGTATGATTAGATGACGAATTAGATGGATTAGAAGAATTATTTTTAGAAGAACTTTCTCTTTTAGAAACCTTACCACTACTTAAAGTAACTGTAATCGTAGTACCCTGAGAAACCTCACTAGAAGCACTAATCGATTGCTTAATCGCTTTATCCTTTGCAACACTATCACTAGATTGATAAACAAAATTATAATGAAGACCTAATTTCTTAAGCTTCTGAATAATCTCATCTTTACTTAACCCTTTTAAATCAGGAACTACTAATTTTTCTCCATCAGAAATAGTAACAACAATCACATCTTGATTTTTAATCGTATCCCCAACTTGATAAGAATAAGAAATGACTTCACCTGCTGCAATAGTATCACTAAATTCATGTTTTTCTTCATACGAAATTTCATAATGATCAGCCCATTTTCTAAATTCTTCAAAAGATTTAAATTTTGGCATTTTAAGTTTTCCCTTAGAAAGAACAATCTTTATTACACTACCTTGTTCAATAATATCTCCTTTTTGATAATTAGCATCTACAACCTTATTTTTTGAAATACTATCATCATAACGATCAGAAAATTCAAGTTTTAATCGATTTTGAATAACCCAATCAGTAATTTCACTTAGACTCATTTGAAACAAATCTAAAACTTTAATTTTAGGTCCTTTACTAATCGTAATCTGAACTTTTTCATCATCAGGATGAATCATTGTACCAGCCTGAATACTTTGAGATAAAACATCCCCACGAGTAATCTTTTTTGAAAAGTCTCGATCGAGATCATAACGAATTCGATGTTGTTTGAAATAAAAGATAGCCTCAAATTCACTTTTCTTTGTAAAATCAATTAAACGAATAGGAGAATCATCATATTCCTCACCCAAAGAAAACGTCAATTTTAATTCTTCATTACGTGCTAAATTTCCACTTTTACTTTGTTCAATTACCGTATCAACAGATTGATCAGATAAAGTAAAAGAAACATCTACATTAGATAAATGATTTTCTCGAATAAAAGATAAAACTCTTTCACTATCCCAAGAAACCATATTAGGAACAATAATCTCTTTATAAGGATTAGGACCTTCACTAACAGAAACAGTCAAAGCCTGAATATCTTTAATCTTAGTTCCACTAGAAACATCTTGACTAATAATAGAATACTCAGGAATCATATCACTATATTCATAATCTTGGATAATAGAAACATGATTTTTTTGAGCCCACTTGACAACTTCAATTAAACTTTTCCCAGTAAAATTATCAACACATCCAATACTAGGAATAGAAATAATCTGTAAGCAAATTCCAATTCGAAAAAGAAAATAACAAAGAAATAAAAAAGAACTAAGAGAAATCATCCATTTCTTTTTACGAGGAGAAGTAAAAGCAACAAGAACAAATAAAATAGAAAATAAAACCAATAACAAATTTTCAATAAGTTGAATTAAACTATGATCAGATTGTTCAAAAAATAAAGAAATAAAAAACCAACTGATACTACAAATAAATAAAAGGATAAGAAAAATAGAAGAAAAAATATGTTTTTTTCTCTTTTCTTTAGAATAGTTTTTCTCATTTTTCTGATCACAAAAGTCATCAGCAAGATTTTGTTCTTTAGTAGAGTCAGAATGGAAAGAAGAACCGCTATTATTTTCTTTAGAATATTTTTTTTGATAAATGAAATCATCACTCTTTTTTTTCTTATTTTGTCCCATAAATATCACCTCTATCTTTATAAATATTATATACTAAATACCAAAAAAAAAGAAATGCTTTGCCAAAAGGGAATGTAAAAAAAATGTCTAATATGATTTCGGATATCATGATCAAAATAAACATAAATAACATTTTTCTGAGCATAATTCAAAAAATAATAATCATTTAAACTGTCAAAAACCTCCAAATTATTATAAAATTCTATCATGCATGATAAGACCAAACTATACATTTCCAAATTTCTTATATATTATATGGTAAAATTAAATGATTAAAAAACTACTGATTTAATTGTATTCAGTAGTTAAATTATATAATTTTAGTTCAATTATTTAGTTATAGAGTATTCCAAGTTTCAATTTTACAACTTAAATTGGTACAATTATCACAACCTCTAGTTTTTATGGATTTTTTCAAATATTCTCTTTCTTCAATAGATAATAAATTTGCTAAATTAATATAAAATTCTCTTGTAATTTCAACAATTGTTTCAATTATATCTTCTAAAGTAGCTGTTTTTGTAATTTCTACATTATTAGTTTTTTGTTGAATTGTTTCTTCAATTTTTTAATATTTATCCAATGCTTTTTGATGTCTGTTTTCATTTTTTCAACTTTATTTTGTAAATCTTTATCGAAATGTAAGGACATGATTTTATGATGAACAATTTCATCGTTAGATTGATTCACAAAAATGGAATTGGTACATTGAGACCATACATTAAATTTTGGAATCAATGATTCATTTATTGTAATAACTTGTATATTGCTTATTATTAAATATATCAAATTTTATATAAATATCCATTGCTGTAAATATGAAAAAATAAGAAAAATTTTATTTTAACTTGACATTTTGCAAACAAACTATCCATCATGTTATCCTTATTAACTTTGAACAATGGCGTGATACAATATAGTAGAGTATGAAATAATTATATCTATTGATGCCAATTCTAAAACTCAAAGTGTGCTTTTTCATATTCAAATCAATCTCAAAATTTTATATTAATATTGCTAATTTTACTTATATATTTTTAAAAACTATATTAAATATATAATTAATTTTTATATTTTGAGTATAATATTAATGCAAGTGAAAACTTGCGATTTTATGCTGATGAAGTAAAGTAAATGTTGGAAAAATTTAAGAGAAAATACAAGTTATACAATTAATTTGTATTTTTTTTACATA
>CANQFO010000092.1 GCA_947599755.1 uncultured Bacilli bacterium | reverse complement strand
TTAAGAAACTTACGAAGCCTTAAGTCAATCTACCTAATTTCTTTTAAGAGATTAGGTATTTTTGTTAATTGGTGATTATGATATAATTAATTTGTATGTTATTGATGAAATAAGTCTTCAATAAAAATCTACCGGCTTAGCCGGTAGATTTTCTCCCAAGCCTTTAAGGCTGTCTGCAACTGCACGCTTTCAGCGCTCCGTGGTCTGTCATTTGCAGATTAATGCTTGCTTCCCGTAAACGGGTCTATTTTCTCTAATGTTAGCTGTTCTGCCATATGGTCTTCTCTTAATTGCTTATTTATATATTCTTTTATTTTTTGTTCATTTTTTCCTACTGTATCTACATAATACCCTCTGCACCAAAATTCTCTATTTCTATATTTGAATTTCATATTTCCCCATCTTTCATATATCATTAGACTACTCTTTCCTTTCAAAAACCCCATAAAACTTGATACACTTATTTTTGGTGGTATTTCTATCAACATATGTATATGGTCTGGACATACTTCTGCATTTACTATATTTACCCCTTTCCATTTGCATAATTCCCTTAGTATTTGTCCTATCTCTAGTCTATTTTCACTATAGAATACCCTTCTTCTGTATTTTGGTGCGAATACTATGATGATATTTGCAATTCCATGTTGTATGTGATAAAGTATGATTGTCATCCATTGGTTTGACCTCCTTTTGCTTTTTTATTACTGACAGACCAAATTCAGTATAGCAAAAGGAGCTTTTATTTTAAAGACTCATCGCTAAAGCTCCACCGAAGGGGCTGAATAGAAATTATTCATTTCTACTCAGCCCCTTTCTCCCCAAAACTCTTTACACTAACTCAATACTTTTCCCTTATTTTTCAAGGGTTTGTGAGTAAAAAATATTCACAATTTTCTTGTGGATATTTCCTCTATTTTTTATTTGTTTTTATTTCCGGCTGTGAATAGTAACTAATTTTTAAGAAATTTATTAAAATTTTCTTCAACAAAGTGATTGAATTGTGATATGATATCCATATGGAAGACCTCCGTTATTTTTTTGTTTTCAAATTTATTATAACAAAGGTTCTTCCTTTTTTTGTAGCTTCTTCCCCAAATAATTTTACACTATCAACTTCATCATATGATGGAGTTTTTTCTTTTTTTATGATATATTATCCATAGAGTTAATAAAGTTTAATATATAAAAACAAAAAATAGGGAAGTGCCATATGACAAAACTAAAAACAATACTAAATGAAAAAAATAAAAAAATGAAAAAAGCAGACTATATAATATTAGGAATCATTGTTACGTTATATAGTATAGTATCATTAATAAATTTAGGATCTTTAAAAAATCCCCAAACATTTTTAAAATTCAAATACAATGAAGAAGTTGTTTTTGAATTTCAACAAGAATCAGACATTGGTAGAATGATGTTTTATACGGGACGAGGAATTTCAGAATATTATTTATATACATCTATAGATGGAAAAGAATTTAACTATATTCAAAATGTTTATGGTGAAAAAACATATTCATGGTCAGATATCAATGTTTATCAACGAGCAAAATATATTAAATTAAAAGCTACAAATAATCGTTATGAAATGGGCGAAATTGCATTTTATAATACCAAAAATAAACAAATTATTCCTCAAAAAATTACAACAACTAATAAAGAAAACACTAAGAATAAGAAAAATTTATGTGATGAGAAAGATAGTGTTCCAAAAAAAGTAAACTATTTAAATTCAACCTATTTTGATGAAATTTATTTTGCTAGATCAGCATATGAATATACAAAAGGAGAAAAAGTGTACGAATGGACTCATCCTCCACTTGGAAAGCTCATTCAAGCTATTCCAATAAAATTATCAGGAAAAATGACGACATTCAATTATCGATTAATGGGAAATTTAGCAGGAATAACCATGATTATAGTCATGTATCTATTTGGAAAATTATTATTTGAAAAGCGAAAATATGCAGTTTTTTCAAGCTTACTAATGAGTTTAGATACATTTCATTTTGCTCATACAAGAATGGGTACTGTAGATAGCTTTTTGGTTCTATTTATTATGTTATCTTACTATTATATGGCAAAATTTTTATCAGACTCCAAAAATCATAAAAATTTATTTTTATCAGGCTTATTTTTTGGATTGTCAATTACAGTAAAATGGACAGGATTTTATGCTGGATTAGGGCTTGCAATTATATTCTTTACATATATTATCAAAAAGAAATTAATTCAAATAAAATTGCTAGAAAAATGTACCGTATTTTTTGTAGTAATTCCACTATTAATATACATAGGAAGTTATTTGCTATTTCCAAAATTAGAATCTCTCACCACAAACTCTATTCCAAATATAATCAAGCAAACCCAAAAAATGTATGAATACCATTCTGGACTAAAAGAACAACATCTATTTTCTTCAAAATGGTACAGTTGGCCAATATCTTATCGCCCAGTATGGTATTATAGTTGTGATATAGATGAAAATCATCGAGGTACAATTACAGGAGTAGGAAATATTGTGATTTGGTGGATGGGAATCTTAGCTTTCGCCTACTTATTATTTCGTCTAATAAGAAAAAAAGATAAACATACATATTTTTTAATCATTGCAATGCTAAGTATGTGGCTACCTTATATATTTATTGGAAGAGTTATGTTTTTATATCATTATTTTCCAGTGTTGCCATTTTTAATGTTAGGAATAGTAACCTTATTTCATGACTTTGTAGAAAAAACCAAATTTAACTATGTAATTCCAATTTATTTAATTTTAGTTTTAGCATTTTTTGTTATCTATTTTCCAGTTATTTCAGGAAATAAAGTTAGCAATGACTATATTAAACATTTAAAATTATTTGAATCATGGTATTTTTAAAAATAAAAAGGATAGGTGAGAAAAATGAAAGTAATATGTGTTGGACATTCAACTTATGATACTACTCTTCCATTAAAAGAATACCCAACAGAAAATTTGAAATATCGAATTGAACAGCATATAGAATGTGGAGGAGGTCCAGCAGCAAATGGAGCATATTTATTAGCAAAATGGGGAATGGATACAACTTTGATTTCAGTAATAGGACAAGACTATTATGGAAGTAGAATATTAGAAGAATTCAAAAAAATAGGAGTCAATACAGATTATATTGAAATAAACGAAAATTATCATACTTCTAGTAGCTATATCATGGCAAATATGCAAAACGGCTCAAGAACAATTATTACCTCCAAAAATCAACAGATAAGGAAACTAAAACAAAATATACAATTAAAAGCAGATATTATTTTAGTGGATGGAGAGCATCCAGAAACAGCTAAAATCTTATTAGAAAACAATCAACAAGCAATTACAGTTTTAGATGCCGGAAGATTAAATGAAGATACAAAAGAATTAGGAAAATTAGTATCATATGTAATTTGTTCAAAAGATTTTGCTGAAGAATTTATTCATAAAAAATTACAAACAAACGATCAAGAAAGTTTAAAAATATGCCATCAAAAATTAGAAAATTTCTTTCAAACCCAAGTAATTATTACTTTAGAATCAGAAGGTAGTTTTACCAAAATACAAAATCAATACAAAAAAATTCCAAGTGTAAAAGTAATTGCTTTAGATTCAACAGGAGCAGGAGATATTTTTCATGGAGCATTTACTTATTTTATTGGCAACCATTATTCATTAGAAGAAAGTATTCATTATGCATCGATTGCAGGAGCAATTTCCGTAACAAGAATTGGTTCTAGATATTCAATTCCTGAATTGAAAGAAGTATTAGAATTTGATGATATTATATAGATCAACACCACAACTAGATTTACACGGAATAGATAGAGAATATGCACGAATTCTAATTGAAGAATTTATAAAAGATAATTACAAAATGAAGAAAAAAGAAGTAATCATTATTCATGGAATAGGAACAGGAATCATAAAAAAAACAACAAAAGAAGTATTAGCAAAAAACAAATTAGTAAAAAGATTCTACATTGATTCTACCAATGCAGGAGCAACAATTGTAGAATTAATAGAGAATAAATAAAAGGAAAATCAAAATATGAAAATTAGAATAATTGAAGAGAAACAATCAACTAATATTCACAGTAGAGAAAAAAGAAGTTAGTGTAAAGAGTTTTGGGGGAGAAAATTAAATTTATAATAAATTTGATTTTCTTTTTTCTTTTTTTAACAAA
>CANQFO010000091.1 GCA_947599755.1 uncultured Bacilli bacterium | reverse complement strand
TTGATTCTCAAACATCCGACAGACCTATTAATATTGAATGGAATTTGCACTCTGCTTAGCATTTTATACCTGAAACATAGTTTTGGGTATATCCTTTATTCTGGGGGGTGTAAACTGAAACTAGAATAAGAATAAATAGAAAAAATTTATTGAATTCTAGAGGAGGTTTACATGAAAAAGGATCATATCAAAACATATATCATTGTAGCAATATTTATATCTATAATAGGAATTAGTATTGCCTATGCATCCCTAAGTCAACAATTACAGATTAAAACGAGTGCAACAGTACAAGATACTAAAACTTCATGGAATATTGTATTTGAACAAGATGATTGTTATGTAGTTGGTTTTGCTACAAAAGGAACAGTGAAAGTTGACAAGACATCAGTTATAATATCTGGTTTTACTTTGCAAGCTCCAGGTGATAGTTTTGCTTGTGATCTTTATATAAAAAATAAGGGAGATGTAGATGCTAAAATTTCATCTGTAGAGGATAAAAACTGGCCAACTTTTACTGGAATGGGATCAACTGCTACTGAGGATGAAATGTTAATCAGAAGTTATATATGGGGAAATTTTAAATGGAATAGTCCAACTGCTGATATTAAAGTTGGAGAGATCATACCTTCTGAATCGACAAAAAAGGTAAGAATACAATATGGTATTAGAGCAGAAATGCCAACTTTGCCGGCAAATCCCGTAACCTTTTCTAATGCAGTAACTACTATAAATTTTGAACAAGCATAGTATGATTTTCGATGATCTATTTAGGAGGAATGACTATATTTTTTGGTTTTTCTTCTTTTTTTCTTTTTCTTTAACTTGTTAATTTATTTTGTTCTTAGTATACTATTATTAATAGATTTGGAAGTGGTATGATGAATATTTATGGACTTTCTCTTGATGATATGGAATCTTATTTTGAACGAATTGGTGCGAAAAAATTTCATGCTTTGCAGTTGTTTTCTTGGCTTTATGAAAAAAGAATTCAGAGTTATGATGAAATTACGAATATTAGGAGGGAATATTTGGATAAACTTAAGTCTAATTATTCTATTTCTAAGTTAAAACTTGTCCAAGTCGAGCGGGATGTGGATGTTTCTAAGTATTTGTTTGAGCTTTCTGATTTGGAACATATTGAGGCAGTTCTTATGCGTCATGATTATGGAAATAGTGTTTGTGTTTCTAGTCAGGTTGGTTGTAATATGGGATGTTGTTTTTGTGAGTCTGGCAGGAGGAAAAAGGTTCGTAATTTGGAAACTGATGAGATGGTTTTACAGATTTTAATGATTGAAGAAGATTTGGGAGAACGAATTAGTCATGTCGTCGTCATGGGAATTGGGGAACCTTTTGATAATTATGAAAATTTAATTCGTTTTTTAAAGATTATTAATCATCCTAAGGGATTGGCGATTGGTGCTAGGCATATTACGGTTTCTACTTGTGGTGTTGTTCCGAAAATTTTGGAATTTAGTCAATTGCCTATGCAGGTTAATTTAGCTATTAGTTTACATGCTCCTAATAATGAAATTCGTGATCGGATTATGCCTATTAATCGAGTTTATCCTATTGAACAATTATTTTCTAGTTTGAAAAAGTATTATAAAAGTACGAATCGTCGAATTACTTTTGAATATGTTTTATTAAAAGATATTAATGATTCTTTGGAAAATGCAGAGGAACTTGCTCATTTGGTTCAAGATATGAATTGTTATATTAATCTTATCCCTTATAATTCTACAAATCATTTACAGTTTGAGAGAAGTAATACTGTTCAAATTATGAGATTTTATGATATACTAAAGAAGAATCATGTGAATGTTACAATACGAAAAGAATTTGGTGGTAAAATTAGTGCTGCTTGTGGGCAACTTAGAAGTAAGAAGGAGGGTGTATGAGATCTTTTTATTTAACTGATGCTGGAAGAGTTCGTGATCATAATGAAGATAGTGTAATTATTGTCAAAAGTAATAGTGATGATTATTTAATGGCAATTGCAGATGGTATGGGTGGTCATTCAGCAGGAGAAGTTGCTAGCTCTATTGCGATTAGTTATTTGGGTAAACATTTTAAAGAGAGTTTTTTTAATATGAGTAAAGTGGATGCAGTAAAATGGATTCGGGATTCTGTTTCGGAAATTAATACTCTTATTTTTCAACATGAAAAAACTCATCCTGAGAGTAAGGGGATGGGAACTACTTTGGTTTTAGCAGTTCTTTCTCATGATTATTTATTATTTGGAAATGTTGGGGATTCTAGTGGATTTGTGATGAAGGATAATAAACTTCATAAGGTTACTTATGATCATACTTTGGTTAATTTATTGGTAAGTGCAGGTGAGCTTACTAAGGAAGAAGCTAGTAATCATCCTAAAAAAAATGTTTTGATGAAGGCACTTGGTGCTTCTTTGGAAATTGATGTGGATGTTTTTGATTGTGATATGGATATTACAGAAATTTTACTTTCTAGTGATGGACTTACTAATATGCTTGATCAGGAGCAGATCGAAAAAGTTTTATTAGGTGATGGAAGTGTTGAAGATAAAGTGATACGTCTAATTCAAAAAGCAAATAATCGGGGTGGTACGGATAATATTTCGGTTGCATATTTGATTTGTGAAGAAGAAGGTGATGCTAAGTGATAACAAAGGGGCAAAAGATTAATGATCGATATGAAATTATTCGATCAATTGGCGAAGGTGGTATGGCGAATGTTTATTTAGGGTATGATACGATTTTAGATCGAAATGTGGCCATTAAGGTGTTAAGAGGAGATTTATCTAATGATGAAAAATTTGTTCGTCGTTTCCAACGAGAGGCATTGTCAGCTTCAAGTCTTGCTCATCCTAATATTGTTGAGATGTATGATGTTGGGGAAGATGATGGACTTTATTATATTGTCATGGAATATATTGAAGGAAAAACCTTAAAACAGTTACTGAAAAAACGTGGAAGTTTAACTTTGTCTGAAGCTATTGATATTATGTTGCAGTTAACAGATGGAATGTCTCATGCTCATGATTCTTATATTATTCATCGAGATTTAAAGCCACAAAATGTTATGATTAAAGATGATGGGCAAATTAAAATTACTGATTTTGGTATTGCTATGGCACTGAATAGTACGCAACTTACTCAGACCAATTCTGTTATGGGTTCTGTTCATTATTTACCACCTGAACAAGCTAGTGGAAAAGGGTGTACGATCAAAAGTGATATTTATTCTATGGGAATTATTTTTTATGAATTACTTAGTGGAAGTTTACCTTTTAAAGGGGATAATGCTGTTGAGATTGCTTTGAAGCATATGCGTGATCCACTTCCTAGTTTGTGTGAAGATAATCCGGCTATTCCTCAAAGTATTGAAAATATTATTTTAAAGGCTACAGCTAAAAATCCAAAAAATCGGTATGATGATGCTCGTAGTATGCATGAAGATTTACTTACTGCTTTGGATGATGATAGAATGAATGAGGATCCATATGTGTATCCTTATCCAGAACATGAAGTTGAGAATACAAAAAAGATTAAAAAATTAGAAAATTTGGAAGAGTCTTCTGCTAATTTAGGTGATGAAGAAGAAATTGCTACGAAAATTGATGATCAAGATAATCATAAAAAGAAGAAGATTATTATTATTTTGTCTATTGTTTTTGGTTTGTTATTTTTAACTCTTTTTGTTATTTTCTTTATTGTTCCGGCTTTTTCTCATAAAAAAGCAGTTATTGTTCCTAATTGTTCGGGAAATACTGTTAGTGCTTGTGAGAAAAAATTACAAGATTTGGGATTTGAAGTTAGAACTGAAATAAAAACCGTAGCATCTTCTAAAATTAAGCAAAACCGTGTTGTAAAAACTGATCCAGAAAAAGGACGTAGTGTAAAATATGGTACTAAAATTACGATTTATAAATCTAGTGGGGAAGAAACTTTTACTTTAGAAGATTATTTGGGTCGTAATTATATTGAAGTTCAAGCAATTTTAGAGACTAAGTATGGGTTAGTAGTTCGTATAGAAAAGAGGGAACCTACTGATAGTAGTGTGGAATATGATGAACAAGAGATTATTGGACAATCTTTATCTAGTGGATCTGAGGTAAAGAAGGGAGATTCTATTACTTTATATATTCCTGATATTGTTGATACTTTTCCGGATATGAATGCTGAGGGTTGGAGCATTGATGATGCAGAGGCCTTTTGCACGAAATATGGTCTTACGATTAGTACGACTTATCAGGAGACTACACAATATGAAGAAGGAAAGATTATTAGTCAATCTAGAGCAGCAGGTAGTCCTATTGTGAAGGGTACAACGTTAAAAGTAGTGGTTGCCAAAAAGCCAGTGGAAAAGCCATCTCCTTCTTCTAAACCAACGGCGACTCCTGATTCTACTGATTCTACGGATGAAGAGTCTAA
>CANQFO010000090.1 GCA_947599755.1 uncultured Bacilli bacterium | reverse complement strand
TATTATGATGTTTTAAAGTAATGTTACAAAATTGTAATGTTTTTGTAATATTAAACGAACGACAAAATAGTTTTTTTGAATTATTATGTTTACGAAAGGAGAAATTATGGAAAATATTTTAAAAGTTGATAAAATTGAAAAATACTATGGTAGTCGTTCCTCTTTAACGAAAGCAATCGATAATTTATCTTTTGAAGTAGAAAAAGGCGAATTTGTTGCGATCATGGGAGCATCTGGTTCAGGAAAAACAACTTTACTAAATTGTATATCAACAATTGATAAAGTAACAAGTGGGCATATCTTTGTCGGAGGATCAGATATTACGAAATTAAAAGGTAATGAACTGAATAAATTTAGAAGAGAAGAGTTAGGATTTATCTTTCAAGATTTTAATTTATTAGATACTTTAACCGCTTATGAAAATATTGCTCTTGCTTTATCGATTCAGAATGTTAGTTCATCTTTAATAGAGCAGAAGATAAAGAAAGTTGCTGAAGAATTAGATATAAAAGATGTTTTAAATAAGTATCCATATCAAATGAGTGGAGGTCAAAAACAAAGAGTTGCAAGTGCAAGAGCTATTGTTACAGATCCTAAATTAATTTTAGCTGATGAACCAACAGGAGCATTAGATTCTAAATCATCTAAAATGTTACTAGAAAAATTAGAGTTTTTAGATGAACTAGGAGCAACTATTCTTATGGTTACACATGATGCTTTTACAGCTAGTTATGCTAAACGTGTAATCTTTATCAAAGATGGTAAAATTTTTAAAGAGATTCACAAAGGAAAGGATACTCGAAAAAGTTTTTTTGATAAGATTATTGATGTTGTAACTTTACTTGGTGGAGACTTAAATGATGCTTTGTAAGTTATCGCTAAAAAACATCAAGAAAAGTATAAAAGACTATGCCATCTACTTTTTTACCCTTATTCTTGGTGTAGTAATATTCTATGTTTTTAATGCACTTGATAGTCAAACCGTAATGATGGATGTTTCATCTTCAACACAAGAATTAATTGATCTGATGATGACTTTGTTATCTGGTGTTAGTGTATTTGTATCATTTATATTAGGATTTTTAATTATTTATGCTTCAAGATTTTTGATCAAACGAAGAAATAAAGAGTTTGGAATTTATTTAACTTTAGGGATGAGTAAAAGAAAAATATCTTTAATTTTATTTTTTGAAACATTATTGATTGGTATAATTTCCCTTATAGTTGGATTAGGAATTGGTGTATTACTATCACAAGCTATGAGTTTGGTTGTTGTGAATATGTTTGAAGCAAATCTTACAAAGTTTGCCTTTGTATTCTCATCATCTGCCTGTATGAAAACAATTATTTATTTTAGTATTATGTATTTACTTGTTATGATATTTAATACGGTAAGTGTAAGTAAATGTAAATTAATTGATTTATTAAATGGTGCCAAAAAATCCGAAAAAATTAAATTAAAAAATCCTTATTTATGTATGATTATTTTTATCATTTCTTGTATTATAGTGGGAAAAGCATATCACATGGTAACAGTTGAATTTTTAACTTTACAAGAAGTTACAGATATAATAAAACCAATTATTATGGGTGTAGTAAGTACATTCTTTATTTTCTGGTCTTTATCAGGATTAATTCTAAGAATAGCAATGAGTATCAAAAAGTTCTATTACAAAGGATTAAATAGTTTCACATTAAGAGAGTTTAGTAGTAGAATTAACACAACAGTATTTGGAGCAACAATTATTTGTTTAATGTTATTCATAACAATTTGTTTGTTATCTGCATGTCTTACAATAAAAAACTCAATGAATGCTAATATTAGAAAACTTGCGCCCGTAGATGCAAATTTTTCTATTGTTATGAATAAGGATCGATATTATGATGAGTTCCGAAGATATGGATATAATGATTCTCAAATAAAAAATTCTCACTATACAGCTAAAGAAATGTTTGAATTATTTAATTTTGATATTACTTCTTATTTTAAAGATTATATAGAAGTAAATATTTATGCAACAGAGAATTTAACGATGAACCATACATTAGGTTCAAGACTAGATAGCATTAGAACACAATTTCCATTTTTAGCTTATGATACCAAAGAATCAATTATGAAAATTAGTGATTATAATCAAGTAGCTAAATTTTATGGAATAGATGAATATTCTCTAAATGATAGGGAATATATGATTATTGCTGATTTTAAATCAATGGTTGATATAAGAAATATTGCTCTTGAAAATAGTGAGGCAATTAATTTATTCGGACATACTCTAAAACCTAAATATACATCCTGCCAAGATGGCTTTTTAGAAATGTCTAGTCAACATATTAATACGGGAATTATATTAGTACCTGATAATATTGTAGATGAAGAATATTTATATGAAAATCATTTGATAGGTAATTATAAAACAACTAATAAAAAAGAAATAATGAAAATTGAAAATAAAATTAATGAGTTAGATAATAATCCAAAAGCAAATGAATATTTACTTCCAAGTGGATCAACGAAACTTGCTATTAAAGAAGCAACAGTAGGATTATCAGCTATGGTTACATTTATTGGTCTTTATCTAGGAGTAATTTTCTTAATTAGTAGTGCAGCAATTTTAGGTTTAAAAGAATTATCTGAAAGTAGTGATAACAAAGAAAGATTTAAAATGTTAAGGAAAATTGGTACAGATGAGAAAATGATGAATAAAGCCTTATTTAGACAAATTGCTATATTCTTTATGTTACCTTTAATACTTGCCTTAATTCATTCTATTTTTGGAATAATATTCGCAGTTAAAATACTAGAAGTATTTGGAACAGATGAATTATTACCATCAATTATTGCAACAGCTATATTTATTGTGATTATCTATGGTGGATATTTCTTAATTACTTATTCTTGTAGTAAAAGTATTATAAAGGAAAGATATTAATATGTTACAAATTATTAGTAATATATTGGATGATTGGAGGAGAGGAATTAGTTTTTTACTAATCCTTTTACAAGATGAGTTATTTTATTTCAATTAAAACAGCTATTATAGTATTTCCATTAATAGCTTGTGTTTTTTCCATTCCTTTTGTATTACATCAATATCATAAATACGGATCAATTAATCCTTTTAGAGTTTTAATTGTATATTCATTTATTCTCTATTT
Source organism: uncultured Bacilli bacterium (assembly GCA_947599755.1). Lineage (GTDB taxonomy): Bacteria > Bacillota_I > Bacilli_A > RF39 > UBA660 > CANQFO01. The sequence goes on along the minus strand of CANQFO010000090.1, from coordinate 1,291 downwards.
AATAACAATATATTTTTTAGTTATCCTACCTTTACCAAATAAAGAAGAGGTTATATATAAACCAAATATGATAAAACTAATTCCTTTTGGATTGATTAATGACTTGATAAAAGAATCCTCTTTTGTAATAAATGATCCTACCACTTATTTAAAAGCAATAAAAGAGCCATGTTTTTATACAGTGATCTTTAATATTTTTATGACTATTCCTTTTGGAATGTATTTAAGATATTACTTTAAATGTAATTTAAAAAAAATATTATGGATAAGTTTTATTTTAAGTTTATTTTTTGAATTAACGCAAATCTCAGGTTTGTATGGACTATATCCATATCCATATAGAGTATTTGATGTTGATGATTTAATGATGAATACATTAGGAGGAATAATTGGTTACTTCATAATGGGATTTGCAGATAACTTCTTACCTACAAGAGAAAAAATAGATGAAGATTCATTAGAAAAAGGAGAAGTAGTCTCTGGATTTAGAAGAATAACAATGTTTTTTTTAGATTGCTTCTTATATCTTCTTATCTTTACATTTATGCACATTTTTATAAGGAATAAGTATATATTTTTAATTGTATTTGTTATTTACTTTATCATTTATCCATATTTTAAAAACGGACAAACATTAGGAAGTAAATTTTTAAATGTAAGATTAGAATTTAAAAAATATAGACTAATGAAAATAACACTACGAATCATTTTCTTATTTTTATATTATTTTGGTAGTATATTGCTAACTTTTACTATAATTTTCTTTATAGTAAATAATTTTAGCTTAAATGTAATAGAAGAATTTTTACTACTTATTATAGCTTTTTTAGGAATACTTATATTTTATTTAATAAATATATTTGCTTTACTTAAGGATAAAAAAATATATTATGATAACTTTTTTAAAGTAAAATATGTTAGCACAATAAAAAAAGAAGATGAAAATGTTAATTGAAAAAATAAAAGGAACACAAAAGTTTGGAAAAGATCATTACACAGGAACATATAAAGTTACTGATAATAAAGATTGAATAGATGAAAATTACAGGAGTTCATCTTGGAAAGAAGTACAATATAATGAATTACCTACTCATCAATTTACTAATCAGTATTACACATGATATAATATTTAGTAAGAAAAACAGTAATTTATATTGGAGGTAAAATGAAACGAGGATCATATTTATTTGTTATATTAATAAAAGAGAGGGTTAAGTATGCAGAAATATATAGATAAAGCAATAGAACTTGCTAAATTAGGAGTTAAAAATTTAGAAGGTGGTCCATTTGG
>CANQFO010000089.1 GCA_947599755.1 uncultured Bacilli bacterium | reverse complement strand
CCTATGCATCCCTAAGTCAACAATTACAGATCAAAACAAATACAACTGTACAATCTAGTCAAACCTCTTGGAATATTGTATTAAAAAAAGAAGCTTGTTACGTAAGTAAATTTGCTAAAATGGGGACAATGGTAATTGATGGAACATCAGTTACAATATCTGGTTTTACATTACAAGCACCAGGTGATGGTTTTTCTTGTTGGCTTCATGTAGAAAATAAAGGGGAAATAGCTGCTAAACTCTCATCTATAAATTATACAGAACCAACATTTTCTGGAACAGGAACCAGTGCAAGTGCAGATACTAAATTAATTAGCGATAACTTAATATATGGCTATGGTGATACAGGCATACAGAAAAATGATAAATTAAACCCAGGTGATGAAAACCGTTTTGGAATAGGATTTAGTATTCGTGAAACAATGACTAGTTTGCCTGATAATCCTGTAACTTTTTCTATTACCTATACCATAAATTTCGAACAAGCATAAAAGAATAAAAAATGATAAAGATAGAAAAAATATGCTATAATGAAAAAAAGATATGAAATAAAATCAGAAAAGATTTTAGGAAGAAGTGAAGGAAAATGAATAATCAATCCATTTTAAAAAAAATATATAAAATGTTAAGTAAAAAACAAAAATGGAATTTTATTTATATTATATTGATTATGATAATATCAGCAGGATTAAGTCAATTATTACCATTATCAATAGGAATACTAACAGATGATATTTTATCCCAATCAGAATTATCATTTTTAAAAGTTATTCCTTTTTTATTATTAATTTTAGCAATAACCGTATTTAATGAGGTAATCAAAATTGTAAGAAGATTAATTGTAGAAGATACTTGTACAAGATGCGAAAAAGAAGCAAGAACAAAAGCAATATCTCAACTTTTACATGCCCCACTTGAGTATTTTAAGAAAAATATGACTGGAAATATTCATGGTAGATTAAACAGAAGTTTAGATGGAACAGTAAGACTATTAAAGCTAATATTTATGGATTTTGCCCCAGCAATATTTAATGGAGTAGCAGCAATCATAGTAATTTTTTCAAAACTACCATTATTTTTATCAATGATTATGTTATTAGTAATGCCAATAGGAATGATAATTGTCTTTATCCAAATAAGTACCCAAAAAGGAATTCGAGTAGAATTAATGGAAGAAAAAGCAAATATGGATGGAACAATGGTAGAATTAATGAATGGAATAGAAGTAATCAGAATAACAGACAGTACCCAAAAAGAAGTGAATCGTTTTGATGATAAATCAGAATATTTAAGAAATAAAGAAATGAACCATCATAAAGCAATGGCCTTATATGATTGCTTAAAATTTATTAATGAAGCAGTATTTACAGTATTAATAATTGGAATTTCCGCTTATTTAGCAGGAGAAAAAATCATTACAGTCGGAACAGTATTAACCGCTTATTTATGCTTTACTCAACTAACAACTCCACTAAGAGAACTACATCGAATTTTAGATGAATTATCAGAATCTAGAGTACTTGCAGAAGATTATTTTAGAATAATTGAACTAGAAAAAGATTTTTCTTATCAACCAATAAAAAACAAAGAAAAAATAGAAAGTAAAGCAATAATAAAGATAGAAAATTTATCATTTCAATATCCAAATAGTAAAAAACAAATCATCAATAATTTAAATTTAGAGATAAAAGAAGGAGAATTTATAGGAATCGCAGGTCCCAGTGGTTGTGGAAAATCTTCCCTAATTAAATTAATTACGAAATTAGAAAAATCAGAAGGAACAATGATAATCAATAAAAATAAAATAGAAAGTCTATCTCGTAAAAAAATATCAGAAATAATGGCTCTAGTTCCTCAAAATCCATTTCTAATTGCCGGAACAATAAAAGAAAATATCTGCTATGGAAGCAATAAAAATTATACACAAGAAGAAATTAAAGAAGCAGCAAGAAAAGCCTGTATAGATGAATTTATTGAAAATCTAGAAGAAAAATATGAAACAAAAATATCGGAAGGGGGAAATAATTTATCAGGTGGACAAAAACAAAGAATAGCAATTGCTAGAATATTTTTACGAAAGCCGAAAATATTAATTTTAGATGAAGCAACTTCTGCACTAGATAATACATCAGAAAGATTAATTCAAAAAGAAATAGAAAAGTTAAAACAAGAAAATCAGACAACAATTATCTCAATTGCCCATAGATTAACAACATTAGAAAATTGTGATCGAATTATTGTATTAGATAAAGGAACAATAATTCAAGAAGGAAAATATAATGAATTAATTAATCAAAAAGGAATTTTTCAAGATATGTACAAAGGAAAGTTAAAATAATTTATTCTTTTTTTTTTGTTAAGGAAAACATTATAGTTCAAAAGTAAAAATTTACATAAAATACCATATAAGATGAAGAAAAAGGAAAGAAGGAAAAAGATGAAAACTATATCTTTTGAACAAATAAAAACAATAATCACATGTTTAAGTGTTTTTATTGGGGTAATAACAACACTAATTACAGTACTAAAAAGATTAATTTCTAAAATTTTAACTCCAATTGATAAGAAAATAGAGAATCTACAAGAATTATCTACAACAGGAAGAAATAAAATTGAAATCGAATTAATTAAAATGAATTTAGTAAATTTTATTAATGATATAGAACAAGGAATAAATAAATCACCCATTCAAAAACAAAATGCCTATGAATTATATGATCGATATAAAACATTAGGAGGAAATTCTTATATTCATGATCGCTGGGAAAAGTTAATGAAAGAAGGAAAATTATAAAGAAATACTGATTAAAATTCAATAGAGTAGAAAATAATGATATGATATTACTGATGATTTAATATAGAGGATAAATAAATAATGATGAAAAGACTAAATTTCATATTTTTATCCTGAAAATATAATAAAAATAGAGATTTTTTTAAATTGATGATATAATGCATATAAAGAGTAAAGAATGAAAAAGTTATGATTAAATTCAAAAATTATATGAAACAAAATAAGTAATATTTATCTATGTAGAATATAAGTTATTATAGTGGGAGGTATAGTAGTATGAAAACACCCTTAAGATTTCAAGTTACCGAATTTGATTGTGGAACAATATCTTTATTAAATGCATTTAGCTATTTGTTTGATCGCGAAGATATACCGGTAGAATTAGTAAAAGCTATTCATAAATATACACTGGATTGCTATGATGAAAGTGGACATTTAGGTCGTGGTGGCACAAGTAGAGAGGCAATAAATAAATTAACACATTGGATTACTAGATATGTTAAGGAAAATCATTTTAACCTATTTTGTGAAAGATTAGAAAAAGAGAAAGTTACCTATGAAAAAATTAAGAAATGTTTAGATAAAAACGGATGTATTTTTATAAGATGTTGGCTAGGAAATGAACATTATGTAATTATTACGAAAATAAACAAACATTATGCATATATTTTTGATCCTTATTATTTAGATAAATTAGAATATGATAAGGATAAAGATGTAAAAATAATTTTAAATAAGCCATTTACTCATAATCGAAAAGTAGCAATAAGAAGATTATTTTCAGAATCTACAAAGGATTTTGCTTTAGGAAAGATAGAAAATCGAGAATGTGTATTAATTAATAAAATTTAGGTAAGTGATATTATCTTCATAACAGTACTACCGGGGTCAATAGAGCATGCCGAGTATATCATAGTTATGTTAATCATACCTGGGAGAACTTATAAATTCTACAAGTACATAAAATATAGATGGTATGACACACTAAGAAAACGAAGTCAGAAGAATAAAATATTATATGTATTTGGAATTATTTAGAAATACCTAAGCCTAAAATAAATAAAATATTGATAGAAAGAGAGGAAGATCGAGACGTCTACTCGACTAATTTTATAAATGAATTATTTAGGTAGTAAACAAATAGAAACTGAAAGATTATTGTTAAAAGCCCAGACCATGCAAGAACAAAAAAGATTATGGGAAATCTTAATGATGCCAGAAGTAAACAAATACTTTTTAACAGTACCTTCAAAGTTTAGAGAAAATTTAGTAGATTGGAATAAACAAGAAAAATATTATAAAATGGATATGGAACATGCAAATGATTCTAATATATTTAGATGGAGCATTTTTCTAAAAGATACCGGTAAATGTATAGGAAGAGTTTCATGTCATGAAGCTTATGATGAAGATCCCAGTATTACAGATCCTAGCATAAGAGGAGTAGGTTGGTTGATAGATCCTGCCTTTCAAGGAAAAGGTTATGCTACTGAAGCTGCAATTGCCATGATTGATTATATGTTTACCCAAGTAGATATAAATGAAATTAGAACAGGAGCAGCTATTGTAAATCCTGCTTCATGGATGATAATGGAAAAATTAGGATTTATTAGACAAGATAAAACGAAAATGATTCAATATACATTTTTAGATGAACCAGTAGAA
>CANQFO010000088.1 GCA_947599755.1 uncultured Bacilli bacterium | reverse complement strand
CTCTTCATTAGACAAATCCTGATCACTTGGATTATCCTCAGTAAATGCCTCTTCATTAGACAAATCCTGTTCACTTGGATTATCCTCAATAAATGCTTCTTCACTAGATGAATCCTGTTCACTTGAATTATCCTCAATAATTTTCTTTTGTTCTTCAACATCATTTACAGATTCTATATCAGGACTAGATATAGAATTTTGATAAATAGGAACACTTTCTACAGAATGATTCTCTTCTACAACAACATTTGATTGAGCTTCACCCTCATTAACAGAAGAAATGGTAGATGTTAAATCATTAGAATTCTTATCTTGTTTATCCTGTGAATTTTCTAAATCATTTTCCAACTGATCAGAAGAATCATCTAAAATATCTTTAAAAATAGAAAAAATTTCATCTGGTTGCTTAGGAGAAAATTTATATTGAATCAAATTATTTAAAATAATTTTTCCTTCCATAAATTGATTTCTAAGTTCCAAACTTAATTCATCCGTATTAACCAGTTCATAAATATATCTTGTTTCCAAATAACTAAGCAACTTTCTTCGAACTAAAGAACCAATTTTCTTCATTTCAGGAGTTTGTACTGCTCCCCCTAAACGAGAAACAGATAATCCATAATTAAGAGCGGGTTTTTCTCCTTTTTGAAAACTTTTAGCAGATAACACAATTTGACCATCAGTAATAGAAATAACATTAGTAGAAATATAATCGGTAATATCTCCACCCTTAGTTTCAACAATAGGCAAAATAGTAATAGAACCACCATTTTTATGTTGACAGCCCTTTTCCAACAATCGAGAATGAGTATGAAAAATATCCGCAGGATAAGCATCCCGTCCTGGAGTTTTACCAGAAAGCAAACTAATTTCACGATAAGCCTCAGCATGACGTTTTAAATCATCGATAACAACCAAAACATCATATCCTTGCATCATATAATCCTCAGCAATCGATAAAGCAAAATAAGGAATCAAAGAAATAACAGGTGGTAATTCATCATTAAAAGCCGTAATAATCGTAGTATAACTAAGAGCACCTCTTCTCATAAATTCCATAAATATATTTTTCACTTCTTTTTTGGTTTTCCCAATCGCAACATAAAAACATAATACATTCTTTCCATTTTGATTGACAATTGTATCCAAACAAATCTGTGTTTTACCAGTTCTTTTATCACCAATAATCAATTGTCTTTGACCTTTCCCTATTGGAAACATCAAATCAATTCCCATAATTCCAGTTAACAAAGGACGATTAACAGAACTGCGATCCATAATAGGAATAACAGGACGCTCAATCATAACTTTTCTTAAATCATCATATTTTTTTGTAGAAAGTTTATCTTCCCCAAATAAATCAATCACTCTACCCATAGAAGATGGTGAATAAAGACCCGTATATAACTCATTAGTAGAATATACAGAATCCCCTACATGAATTGGTTCATTGATCTTTAAGACAGCAACAGTAATATAATTATCATGAATACTATTAACATAACCAAAAGCTTTATCTGCAATATTTATCTTCTCATAAAACATTACCTTTTCAAGACCACTAACCTCAATAATAAAATCTCGAATACGAATAACAGAACCGACTTCATAAACATTTTCATTAGCCGAAATTGAAGCAATCTTAGACTCAATTTGCTGATCAATATAATCCTGTTCCATCATATCCACCTCCTATTTTAAACTAAAATCATATAGTTTGTTTTGATATACAATTGAAACACCCCGATAAATATGCTCATCCACCCTAGTTTTAATAAAAGGATGAACAAAATCGTAATTTTCACTCTTACTCCCTACATACACATAAATATAAGGATCAGCACTAGAAATGATTTTATCAAAATAAGAAACAAATTTTAAAATTTCAAATTTTTTATTCTTTTTCTTAAAATCGTCCAGTACACTAACCATATCCTGTAACATTCCTCTAACTTTCATCTCTTGTATTTTCTCACTCTTAGTAACCAAATCATAAATGAATTTTTGATTAAACTTCTTTCTAACATGAGTAAGTCTTTCATAATAAGAAACACGATTTTCATCAAAATGTTTAGAAACAAAATTTCGAACAATAGCCAAAGAATCAACACGAAACTTTTGATCAATCATTTTCATTTTCTTAAAAATATCATCATCCTGGTATTCTATATTTCGAAAATCATACAAGTAGATAGAAGGTTCTAAATTATTCGTTGCAGAATCATTCCCTATTTTCTTCTTATTACTTTCTATTTCCTTATTTAATCCTTTTAATTTTTCTTCCTTTTCATTAATTAAGTCATCATAAATTTGTAACTTTTCAATAAAATAATCTTTCGATTGTTGATTAATCCGAATAACTGTTTTCTTCAAAAAAAGAAACATAATCAAAATTAATAACCCAACAAATACAAACAAAACAACTAATATTAATGTATCCATATCAACTTAATAATGGATTAAAATATAAAAGCAAGAAGACAAATGCAAAAAGGAAAAGTAAGAATACTGTTGCTACAATCATCAAAGTCATAACAGAATGAACAACATCCCCTTTTGTCTCTGGATTCCTTCCAACAGCTTCTGCTACTTTAGAACCAAGAATTCCAATACCAATTCCAATTCCCAAAAAAGCAAGTCCTAACATCACTCCAATTGCATTAATTGTAGATGACAAAATTGTTTCCATAATATTCCTCCTTTATCGATTAACAAATTTTGTAAAAACAGAAGATTGTACAGACGTATCATGATAAATACAATCTTCAAGTCGTAATACAATTTCAGTACCTAACCCTGATGAAACATCAATATATCCAGTAAATCCATCTTCAGATAAAGCCTGAGCAGTACTAACCGCAACACTTCCCACTTTTTCTCCATCTGAATACAAATTAACATTAGCACTATCATAAGCATAACTAGAATCATAATGTACAGTAAAATAAACTCGATTTCCACTTACACGATTAAGCACAATAGTAGAAGAATTCCTATTTGTTTTAATCACCAAAGTATTAAGTACATCTTCCACCAACATATGACTACTATCAAGATAACTTACACAAAAACGAAGCGTATATGAAGAATTTGGAGCAAGTTCACGAACCCGATAACTAGTATTATTTTTATTTAAAACAAATTTCTGACTATAACGAACACCCTCCACCATCAAATAAACAGAACTATATTCATTTCTTGGATCAGAAATAAAATAAGAAACATCAATATAAGAAGTAGAAGAAGTAATTCCTGTTAAATTAGCACTTTTTTTGATTTCTACCGAATCACCTTTAGAAGTATTTCCAGAAACAATAGCACCTCCAGAATTTCCATAAACTCCACCAAATAAACCATTATCAAACATAGAAGTACCAGAAGAAGAAGATCCTAAATTTCCATTTCCTGAACCAGAATTAGTATTTTGACTATTCTGATTACGATCAACCTCATCTTTATCTTGCGGTTCAACATACTGATTCGTACTACCATTAATCTTCTTTAAATCAATAACATCATCTCCAACAATTAATCTTTCATTAGCAACATCAAAAGAAAATTCATTGGTAATAAGAGTAAGAGTACTAAGAGTCTTAATATTCATCTCTTGATTAAGAAGTAAAGCATTACCAGATTTATCAATTTCAATTAACAAATAACACCCAGTTTCGATCTCTTTTTTTTCAGTAGAAATACTTTTACCAACAATCAAATATTTTCGATCATCTAACTTATAAATACTAGAAGAACCATTCCAAGCAACTTCTAACAATTTATCAGAATAAAGGACACTACCACTAGGTTGAATTTGATAATTTTTTCCAATAACTTGAATTTTATAATCATCTTCATGATAAACAACAACATCTTCGCCTAAATCAGTAGTCTTTTTTTGCGACTTTGAATCAAGATACAAATAATAATGTTTATCCCACTTCTGAGATACCCTTGCCTGCTTAGATAAAGATATATAATGATTGGAAGAATCATATAAAAAACTACCCTCTTCTAAAGAATAAACTGTTTTATCATAAGAAAAGGCAACATAAATTGCATAAGCAAACAATAAGATAATAATCAAAACAAGGATAGAGAATAATACAAACAAAATCATATTCTTTTTTCCCAATTTTCTTTTCATATTATCTCCATCCTTTCTAATTAATCAACATAAGTATGAGAAACTGTTGTATCTGCAACAACTTTTCCTTCTTTAAGAAATTGAATTTGAATATAATAAAGTCCAGTTTCTGGCAAAAATTTATCTAATGTTAATTGATAAAAACTATTATTTTCATCAATTTGCTTCAAAGTCGGAACAAACTTCATTTCTCCATCTTGTCCAGAACCATCAGAAGCACTATAAATCGTATAGCGGATAGAATCAATATCAGTTAATCGATTACTATGATAAAAATTTAAATCAATTTGATTATCAACTTCACGATTAGCACTAGCCTTAAC
>CANQFO010000087.1 GCA_947599755.1 uncultured Bacilli bacterium | reverse complement strand
TTTGTTTAAATTATTTTGCAAATTTTTTGAACAATTTATTTTGCAATTACTAAGTTAAATTAATTTACAAATCTATAGTTTCAAGTTTAAGTAAAAACACTCACAACTGGAGTGTCAAATCAATTAAATAGTTTTTTCATCAATAAAATCCTCTTTAATTTCCTCATCAATTTTTTCTATCTGCTCCTCTGTTTTTGCCTCTTCAACAATCTCATCCCAAGGATCTTCATCAGGACTAGCTTCAATTTTTACTTTAATATCTCCAACTAATTCAATTCCTAATTCTTTTTCTACCGTATATAAAATATCATCTCCATCAATAGATACTTGTACACAATTTGGTTGCTTTAAACTACGAACAATAATCTCTTCACCAGTAGATTCATCCTCCCTAGAACGCATATGAACAACCTCGCTATAATGATTAGTCTCCCGAACAACATCAGTTTTGGTATCATTATCATAAGAATACCAAATATTAATATCATAACTTCCATTAATCTGAATTTGTTGACCATTCTTTACACCATTAAAATTATGATTAATAACCCAACAACCTAAAATAGTAGAAGGATGTTGAGTAACATGTACCTTATGATTAGTAGTAAAAAGTTTTTTTCCTTTAGCAATAATTGCCTTAGTAACAATTTCCTTATAATTAGGCATAGTTATCCCTCCTAATTTAATCTATGCAAAAAAAGAAAAAAAAACACTAATTTTATTCCATAAAAAATGAATAAAAAAAAAGAGAATTTTTACTCAAACTCAGAAATACCATCATTAAGCACATGATAAAAATAATCATTCAATTCATCTTTTACATAATCAATCTTTTGATTAACTACTTCTAAATGTTTTAAATAAATAGCATAAAGTGGAATTTGAAATAATCTCTCTTCTAACAATTTTAACTTTTCTTGAATAGAATCATCTAAACAACAAATATATTTTTTCTGCAAAACTTTAATTTCATTAATTAAAGAAAGAATTTCTTCATTTTGATCCATCATCTTCTTTAACTTTAAACATTGCTGATAATCATCACTATTAACAATACAAGAAACTACCTCTAAAATTGCATCATTCAACCTCTTCACCATCTAAACTCCAAGTCTTAGCAGAAGTAATACGGACCAAAACAATATCCCCTACCATAATTTTATGATTACAAGTAAAATTAATTAACTTATTTGTATCACTATAACCAAAATACATATTTTCTTTTTTTTCAGATAATCCTTCTACCAAAACAGGAACAACCTGATCAACCAATGCTAAATTATTTTGTAAAAAATAAGAATTAACCACTTGATTTAATCTCTGTAAACGTTCCTCTTTTTCAGCTAAAGGAACAAAATCATCCAATTTACAAGCAGGTGTTCCTTCTCTCTTAGAAAAGATAAAAGTAAAAGCATTATCAAATTTACATTCTTCTACTAAAGATAAAGTTTCTAAAAAATCCTCTTCCGTCTCTCCCGGAAATCCAACAATAATATCAGTAGAAATACAAACATTAGGAACAACTTTTTTTATTTGATGAAATAATTTCAAATAATCCTCTCTAGTATATCTACGTCCCATTAATCGCAAAATTTTACTAGAACCAGACTGTACTGGTAAATGAACACTAGGCATAATATTAGAATATTTTCCAATCACTTCAATCATATGATCCGTAAAATCCCATGGATGAGAAGTCATAAAACGAATACGAGGAATATCTTTTTTAGCAATATCTTCTAATAAATTACCCAAAGTATAGTCTTCATACAAATCTTTTCCATAAGCATTAACATTCTGCCCAAGCAAAGTAATTTCTTTATACCCATCCTGAATTAATTCATCTACTTCTTTTAAAATATCTTCCTTTCTTCTACTTCGCTCACTACCCCTAGTATAAGGAACAATACAATAAGTACAAAATTTATTACAACCATAAATAATATTAACATAAGCCTTAAAAGAATTAGCCCGAATAACAGGAATTCCTTCCACCAAATCTCCTTCTTTAGAAAAAACCTCAATTTGCTGTTTTTCTTCTTCTATAGCTTTATCTAAAATATTAGGAAGTTGATACAAATTATGAGTTCCCAACACAAAATTAACCCAAGGATAATCTGCCAAAATTTTATCCACAACACTAGCTTCTTGCGCCATACAACCACAAATTCCAACCAAAAGATCAGGTCTTTGCCCCTTCAAATGCTTAACTCTACCCAACATTCCAAATGCTTTATTATGAGCATTCTCTCGTATAGAACAAGTATTTAAAAGAACAAGATCAGCTTGATGATAATCAGCAGTTTTAATAAATCCTAAATATACAAGCAAAGCCTCAATATTTTCACTATCATGCTCATTCATTTGACATCCATAAGTCTTTAAATAAAATTTTTTCCCTTTATATTTCCCTTGAATATGACGATCAAAAGAAAAAGCAACTCTTTGATAATCTTTAGCAACTCTTTTTCTAGCTTCCTGATAATTAGGTAAATGCATTTTATCACATCCATTTCTCTAAATATAATACTCTATTTATCTATTTTTTTCAATGAAAATAACCCAAAAGAAAAACAAGAATATCTCCTTGTCTTTTTTCTTTATGCATAAACTGGATAAATAGAAGAATTAAGAATTACTTCTAAAGAATTAAATCGATTATTCATAATTTCTTTTTTAATTAAATCAAGATTATCATGAATCCTTTCAATAATATTTTCCAAACCAGGAACCAATCTTTTCTTTTTCATACTTCCCAAAATAGCATCTAAATTAGTAAGTTTAGAATATTTTCCATAACTTACATTCTGAATACATAAAGAACATAAATTTTTAAAAGATAAAACATCAATATTCGTAAATCTCTTATCCTCTAATATTTTAAAAGCAATAAAAGTATCATGATGAGAAATAGCAATATCCAATACAGTCTGTCCTTTATGATTTTGTATATTAGGAAGATAATTTTTCTTCTTCATTAATTCCTTTACAATTTCTAAAGATACAATAGAAGTATCAGCAGCTAAAATATGTCCAAAAGTATCTCCATCCACATTTTGATGATTAACATCCCAATTTCTTTTTTTCATAAGAGTTAACACCATATCATACTGTTTTGCTTTCAATAACCTAGTAACAACATCATTACCAACACTATCACATAAATTAACTGAAATTTGATTTTGTTGAATCAATTTTTCAACAACTTCATAATATCCCTTTTTAATATAAGTAAAAATCAGGAATGGATCTTCGCAACAATCCTGAATTGCCTGTTGCAAATCATAACACATATAAAACACCTCTTTGTTCATGTGACAGTTATATATTTTATCAGATTTTAACTTCTTTGTCAAATTATCCCCTCCATTATATAGTCAATAATATAATGAAAAAAATTCTTTATTTTTATACAAAAAATAGTATAATAATAAACAAATTAACAAGAAAGGGAAAACCATGAAAAATCAAAGTAAACAAATAAAAGAAGACAAACAAATAAATAATTTATTAGAAACACAACATCAAATATATCAATTATATAGAAAATTAGAAACCGAAAAACAAGAAAATGAAAGAAAAAAAATAAAAACATATATACAGATGGCCAAAAATTTAGAAGAAAAAATATTATTTAGTTTATTTGGCAAAAAAGAAGAAAGAATAAGAAACAGAATAACCTATTTATTAACCAGAAAATCTTTTAATCAATCTGAAAAAGAAGATATATTAGAAAGAATTGAAACACAAGAAATAATGTATTACTATCAAAATCCTTTTTTAGCAATTGCAGAAAATCAAGAAATAGAAAAAAAAGAAAATCAAGAATGTATACAATTTCAAATTTTATGTGAATTTAATCAACGTTATCTAAATTATTTAGAAAACATAATTCAATCTGAACAAAATCCAAAAAAAATTAATTTTTTTAAAACAATAACATATGAATTTCTCTTTATCAATCCATTTCTAGAAAACAAACAATTCATAAATTATAAAGAAAGATGCCTCCTTTTTAACCAAGATCAAGATCTAATAAATAAAAATTATGAAGAATTAGCCATACAAACAATAAACAATTCATTAAAATACATATTAAAATATAATGATACCAAATTACAAAATGAAAAGTTCCAATGCTTTTTGCAATTGGAATTAATTAATCTACAATGTGCCTTAGATATAGTAGAGAAAGATGAACAAATCAAGTTATGCGAAAAAATTGCTTATTTTCTTTTAACAAACAAGAAAAAAATGCAATCCCAACAAAGCATACAACAGACATTAAAAATATTAAATACATATAAAAAAGAAGAAACAATTCCACTAACCAAACAAATAATAAATCCTATACCAACACAGTAAAAATCCACCCTTAAAAAGGGTAGTTTAAATATCCCATAAAAGATGATACACTAATTTTAGGTGGAATTTTCACTAACATATGTATATGGTCTGAACATGC
>CANQFO010000086.1 GCA_947599755.1 uncultured Bacilli bacterium | reverse complement strand
TAGTGCTGTTTATCAGGATGCAAGACAGAGTGATGGAACCTATAATTTTAGACCTATGTTGGATTTGATTAAACCGATTTCTACTCGATATGAGTTGGCTTACTATAATCAAGAGACGATTTTAGGAGGGGCTTCTTTGGGATATTCCAATTATCCAAGATTTAATTCTCCTACAGAGGTAGGGGATGCTTTTTTGGATGCTGGATTTAATTTGGTGTCTTTAGCAACGAATCATACAATGGATAAGGGTGAGCAGGGTGTTTTGAATTCTGTAGATTATTGGTCGAAGCAAGATCATGTTGTTTGGGATGGTCAAAGAACATCTCAGGAGGAGCGAGATAAAACTCGTATATATGAAGTTAATGGAATTCGTTATGCTTTTTTTTCTTATACTACTTGGACGAATGGATTGGAAACTCCTATTGGTAAGGAGTATTTGAATAATGTATATTCTAATGAGAAAGCTAAATTGGATATTGATAGGGTCAGAGATAGTGTGGATGTAATTATTGTTGCGATGCACTGGGGAAATGAATATTCTTTGGGGGTTTCTTCTGAACAGGAAGAAATTGCTCAGTATCTTTCTTCTTTAGGTGTTCAAATTATTATTGGTTCTCATCCTCATGTTGTTGAGCCTGTTGAATATATTAATGAAGGAAAAACTTTTGTTATTTATTCTTTAGGAAATTTTATTTCTGACCAGGAAGGTTTGGAAAGACTTACTGGGCTAATGATGGAGTTAACCATTAAAAAAACGGTTAATGTTGATGATAGTGTAGTGGTTGAGATTCTTTCTCCAAGGGCAGAACTTATTTATACTAAGTCTTATTATGGTGGAAAAAGAAATTTTAAAGTTTATCCTTATCCTCAACTTAATCAAACTTTGCTTCCTAATTATATCAATTATTATGAAAAGTATAAGGCTGTTGTTAGTTCTCGATATCCAGAATTATCTTGGGGAGTTACGGGGGAGAGTAATTAAATGGAAATTATTAATCGAAAAGCAAGACATGATTATTTTATAGAAGATGTGATTGAGGCTGGTATTGTTTTGACTGGTACTGAGGTTAAATCTATTCGAAATGGAAATTGTAATATTAAAGATTGTTATGCAATTATTCGTCAGGATGAATGTTTTTTACTGAATATGTTTATTGGATCATATTTTGAAGGAAGTTTTTTTAATCATCAAGAGATGCGTACCCGGAAATTACTTCTTCATAAAAAGGAGATTCGTAAATTAAATGATTTAATTCAATTGAAACGCTATACACTTGTTCCTCTTAAACTTTATTTTAAAGAAAATAAGGTAAAGGTCCAGTTAGGTGTTTGTCGGGGAAAAAAAGATTATGATAAACGAGAGGCGATTCGACAAAGAGATATACAAAGAGAGGTTTCTAAGAATTTGAAACGATATTCTTAATATTTTTTCAAAAAAAAACAGATTCTATGTGAGTTCTTTTTCACTGAATCTGTTTTCTTTTTGTTTTTGTAAGAAAAAATTATATAATTCTTTACATTTTTCTTTATCCATATCTTTTTTCTCTTCATATGGATAAGGTATTCCTAGTGCAATATATTTTTCTCTTCCTAGGCGATGAAAGGGAAGAAAGTCTACCCGTTCAATATTTTTAATCTTTTTTAAGTAATTTACGAGATCAATCATGTATTCTTTTGTATCTGTTATATTAGGAATAATTACTTGTCTTATCCAAATTTTTTTATTCATTTTATTTGCTATTTGGATGAAATTTTCTACTTCTTTCATTTCTATTCCTGTAATTTCTTTGTATTCTTTTGGGTTTGTATGTTTTATATCTAGTAGAATTAAATCAATATTGTTTAATAATTGTTCATAATTTCCATTTCCTACTCCTGATGTATCTAATGCGATATGAATGTTTTCTTTTTTTAGAAGTTTTGCTGTTTCAATGATGAAATTGCTATGTAGTAATGGTTCTCCTCCTGAGAAAGTTACTCCTCCATTTTCATTAAAGTAGGGTTTACAGCGTTTGATTTTTTCTACTAGTTCTTCTGGTGTATAGTTGTTTTTTGCTTTTTTCCACATTTCTGGATTGTGACAATATTTACACCGTAATTTGCAACCATTAAAGAAAACTACTACTCTAATTCCTGGTCCATCTACTAATCCGAATGTTTCAATTGAATCAATGCTTGCTTTACATTGTTTCATGGAATGTTCTACTAATTACTTCTTCTTGTTGTTTTCTTGTTAGTCGATTAAAGTGTACTGAATAACCTGAAACTCGGATTGTAAGTAGTGGATATTTTTCTGGATTTTCCATAGCATCGATTAATGTTTCTCGATTTAAGACGTTTACATTTAAGTGATGTGCTCCTTGAGAAAAGTAACCATCCATTAAATGAATTAAATTTTCTTTTTGTTCTTCTATGTTTTGTCCTAAAGCAGAGGGGATAATTGAAAACGTGTTTGAGATTCCATCTTTACAGCATTGTTCATAAGGTAGTTTTGCTACAGAGTTTAGTGAAGCAATTGCACCGTTTTTATCTCTTCCATGCATTGGATTTGCTCCTGGGGCAAAAGGGATTCCTGCTTTTCTTCCGTCTGGTGTTGCTCCTGTTTTGGCTCCATATACAACATTTGAAGTAATTGTTAATACGGACATTGTTGGTTCAGCATTTCGGTAAGGGGTGTGTTTTTTTAGTTCGGAAGAAATTTTTTCAACTATTTCTAAGGCTATTTTATCTACTCGATCGTCATCATTTCCGTATTGTGGATAGTCTCCTTCTATTTTGAAATCAATTGTAATTCCATCTTCGCCTCTGATTGGTTTTACTTTTGCATATTTGATTGCGGATAGGGAATCTGTAGCAACGGAAAGTCCAGCAATTCCGTATGCCATATAGCGATGGACATTTGTATCATGTAGGGCCATTTGTCCAGCTTCATAGGCATATTTATCATGCATGTAGTGAATAATATTCATTGCATTTGCATAAATTTCTGCTACTTTTTCTAGAACTTTCCAGTAGGCTTTTTTTACTTTTTCATAATCTAAAATTTCTTCTTTCATGATTTCAAATCCATCTAAGACTTTATCTTTTTTGATTTCATCTATTCCTCCATTGATTGCATATAATAAAGATTTTGCTAAATTACAGCGAGCTCCAAAGAATTGCATATCTTTTCCTATACGCATTGCTGAGACACAGCAAGCAATTGCATAGTCATCTCCATAAATTGGTCTCATTAGATCATCATTTTCATATTGAATGGCATCTGTTTTGATTGACATGTAAGTACAATATTTTTTAAAATTTTCAGGGAGATCTTTACTCCATAGTACGGTCATATTTGGTTCTGGGGCAGGATCTAGATTGGTTAATGTGTGTAAGATACGATAAGAATTTTTTGTTACCATTGCTCTTTTGTCTTTTCCTATTCCTCCAATTGAGCAAGTTACCCATGTTGGATCTCCTGAAAATAGTTCATCATAATCAGGTGTTCTTAAATGTCTTACTAGTCGTAGTTTGATAATGAATTGATCGATTAATTCTTGAGCATCTTTTTCGGTTATTGTTCCTTCTTCTAAATCTCTATTGATATAAATATCTAAAAAAGCATCTACTCTTCCTAAACTCATGGCAGCACCATTATTTTCTTTTATGGCTGCTAAATAGCCAAAATAAGTCCATTGAATGGCTTCTTTGGCATTGATTGCTGGTTTTGAAATATCAAATCCGTATGTATTTGCCATTTTTTTGATTTCTTCTAGGGCTTTGTATTGCATTGAAACATCTTCTCGTAGTTGAATTAAATCGTTGGTCATTGGTCCTAGTAAATTATCCCAATCTTTCTTTTTTTGTTCTTTTAAGAAATCAATTCCATATAGGGCGATTCGTCTGTAATCTCCAATAATTCGTCCACGTCCATATGCATCTGGTAATCCTGTTAAAAGTCCTACATGTCGTGCTTTTCTAATTTCTTCGGTATAAGCATCAAATACTCCTTGATTATGTGTTTTTCTAAATTCATTAAAATATTTATCTACTGTTGGATTTAATTGGTAACCATATGCATCTAATTCTTGATATACCATACGAATTCCTCCATAAGGATTAACAATTCTTTTTAGAGGTTGATCGGTTTGTAGTCCTACAATTACGTTATCTTTTTTGCAAATATAACCTTTATCATATGCATTGATTCCTGACATGTGATCTACATCAATATCTAAAACATGTTTTTTTAATTCTTCTTTTAATAGTATTTTACATTTATTCCATATTTTTTTTGTTTTTTCTGTTGAGGTTTCTAAGAATGATTCATTTCCATTGTATTGTGTATAGTTTTTTTGAATAAAATCACTAACATCTATTTTTGTTTCCCAGTTTCCACCTTTAAAATTTCTCCATGCTTCTTTCAATTTTTTCATACCACCTTTCAATTGTTCTTCCATTATTATTATAACATCTTTTGTTCTTTTTATATCTTTTAATTGCATAACTTTATTTGAGTTTAGGTAAAAAAAACACTTGACATAAAAAAAGATGAAAATGTGGAAAACTTTTTCATCTTTTTGTAACAA
>CANQFO010000085.1 GCA_947599755.1 uncultured Bacilli bacterium | reverse complement strand
GGTTGATAAGAAATATTCCAAGAGGTTTGACTAGATTGTACAGTTGTATTTGTTTTGATCTGTAATTGTTGACTTAGAGATGCATAGGCAATACTGATTCCTATTATGGATAGAAATATTGCTAAAATGATATATGTTTTAAAATGAGTCTTTTTCATGTAAACCTCCTCTAGAATCCAAATAAATTTTTTCTATTTATTCTTATCTAGTTTTAGTTTACAGCCCCCCCCCCGAGGTTTTGTCAATTATACATTTGTTCGCTTTGGAGTGAAAATTTAAATCACAAAATTAAATGTTATGTTTTGACACTTTATATTATTCTATACATCATAATTTTAATCATTTAATTTTGTGATCAATCTTATTATTTTTTATCATGATCTTTCAAACCAAAATTGAAAAGTCCCTAAAATGGTAATTTCATATTACCATTAGTCATCTGTTTCATCATTTTCTTCATTTGTTCAAATTGCTGAAGTAAACGATTAACTTCTTGAACAGAAGTACCACTTCCTAAAGCAATTCTAGTTTTTCGACTAGCTTTAATCAAATCAGGATTCCGCCTCTCCCTTGGTGTCATAGACAAAATAATTGCTTCAATATGTGCCATTTGTTTTGGATCAATTTTTACATTAGTAAGACCCATTTTTTTTGCTCCTGGAATCATTTTAATTAAATTCTCAAGAGGACCCAATTTTTTCATTTGTTTCATTGTAGATAAAAAATCTTCCAAATCAAATTTACCTTGCTGCATTTTTTCTGCCGCATGAATTGCTTCATTTTCATCAATGGCCTCAGTTGCCTTTTCAACTAAAGAAACAATATCACCCATACCTAGAATTCTACCAGCCATACGTTTAGGATCAAAAAAATCAAGGCCATCCAATTTTTCAGAAACACCAACAAATTTAATCGGTATATTAGTTAAATGACGAACAGATAAAGCAACTCCACCTCTAGTATCACCATCTAATTTAGTAAGAATCACACCAGTAAGAGGTAACTGATCATGAAATCCCGTAATTACATGAATAGCATCTTGTCCCATCATAGAATCAATAACCAACAAAATCTCTTGAGGATTTATTTCTTTTTGCATATTAGAAAGTTCATCCATTAATTCCTCATCAATATGAAGTCTACCTGCAGTATCAACCAAAACATAATCATACTGATTCTCTTTTGCATAAGAAATAGCATGACTACAAATAGAAACAGGATCACTCTTTCCCTCATCATAAACCTCAATATTTAACTGTTTTCCCAATTGTTTTAATTGTTCAATAGCAGCAGGTCGATACACATCACATGCAACAAGTAAAGGTTTTCTAGCATGTTTCTTTCTTAAAAAATTAGCAAGTTTAGCAATAGTAGTAGTCTTTCCTGAACCTTGAAGACCAACTAACATCAAAATAGCAGGATCTCCATTCAAATTTAAAGGTTCACTCTCTCCTCCCAAAAGATTAGTAAGTTCATCCTGAACAATCTTTACAAATAAATCACCCGGATGAATACTAGAAGCAACCTCTTCCCCTAAGGCTTTTTCCTTAACAGTATTAGTAAATTCTTTTACCACTTTATAATTAACATCTGCCTCTAATAAAGCCAACCGGATTTCTCTCATCATTTCAGAAATATTATCCTCAGTAATTTTCCCATATCCTTTAATCTTGTGCAAAGCATTTTGCAACCTATCTCCTAAATGTTCAAACATAGCCTATCAAGTAAAACTTGATCTCCACCTCACTTTCCTAAAAATGAATTAACATCACTTACAAGATATTATAACGAAAAAAGAAAAACAAGTAAACAAAGAAAAAAGAGAAGCTATCTCTTTAAATTAATCCGTTAAAGTAATAAGTGGAGTTCCATCATCAGTAACAGGAACATCACTTTCCTCTGTATCATTAGAAGAATTACCAAAAGAATCATCTGTAAGAGTAACCAAAGGAACTCCCTGATTTACACTTTCTAAATTTTTTTGAGAAGAACCCTGTTCAATACTTCCCGGCATCATAACAGGAACATCACCAAAATCAACAAGAGATTTTCCATTATCAGTAGTAGGCATTTCTACTTGATTAGAAAAACTATCCGTATTTTTAGAATCATCAGAAGAAATCACAAAAGAATCATCAAAAGAATTAGCAGAAGGATTTTGATCAACCATACCTGGCATAACAACAGAAGATGATGAAGAAGAACTAGTATTAGAAGGAATTTGTGGAATTTCTAACTGAGCAGATTCATAACTAGAAGAAGAATTAGAAAGATTAGAACTTTCTTTACCATTCCAAATCTTAACCACATCACAATTTCCACTCCATGGTGCAGGATCTGGCATTTCCATTTTAATAATTAATGGAATTTTAAAAGCCATCCCAAACCCTAAACAAGTTCCAGATTGCAAAGTTTTTTGTTTCTCAACAATTTCATCACTAATATTAGGAACCATTTTTCGAATATAATCTACATCTACAGGATGGTTCATTTTAAAAATTAAAAAATTAGAACATTGAGAAATAACCGTATCAGAAAGTTCGACAGGTCTTTGCGAAATTAATCCTAAAATAACTCCATACTTACGTCCTTCTTTAGCAATTCTTTCAAAAATATTATAACCAATCAAAAATCGATCAGTATCATTTTGAATATATCTATGTGCTTCTTCAACAACAATATGAAAAGGAATACTACCTCTATCTTTTAATGCTTTAGCAAATTCAAACACAAGACGAGAATAAATTTTTGTAATTACCTTAGCAAAATCATCATCTACATCATCCAAATTAATATTAACAACTTGATACTTACGCCCATTATTAATCACCATAGAAGATAAATACCTTTCTAATGGAATATATTCTGGTACATCAAAAAATTTAGCATTGCTTCCAACAATTAAAGAATGTAATCTAACTCGAATAGTAACCGCATCACCATAAGTATTCTCATTACGAAGCCAACCTTCACTAATTAAAGTAAAATTAAGAGCTTTTTCTAAAGTATCCAAATTATAATAAACCCCACCCTTAGGTTCATAATTATCATATTCACTATTAATAAAAGAAGAAACATATTCAGTAAGTAATACACTCTCAGAAAATTGTCCATGAGAATCAATTAAAAAACACTCTCTAAATTTTCTAGTATATCCAACTCCTTGAACAGTAGCCTCCAAATTAAATTGAGGAGTAGAACAACTAGCCAAAATAGAAAAAATCTCATTTCTCTTATTAGGAGATGTTTCATTCGTATAAAGAATTGTCATAATTGCTTTAGCAATTAAATGATTTTTATATTTATTTGCATCCATTCCTGATTGTGAAAAAATTAAAGCTAATTTTAACATTCTTTCAATAATAGGAAGTTGAGAATGAGAGGTAGCTTGCAAAAGTAAAGCTAAATCACTTGCATTCAATAAATAAATTGGTAATCGAAGTGGTTCTCCTACACCATCCGCCTCATTTGTACTAAAAAAGCGATAATGATAATTAGGATCAATAGAATTTAAATTACTAAAAGCATTATAATATTCACCAGATGAATCAAATAATAAAATATTAGCTTTATAAGGAAACAAACGTTTATCATGAAACATATTTTGAAAAAGTCTAGAAATTCCACAACTTTTACCAGAACCACTATTACCAAAGATAGCAAAATGATTACTAAAAAAATGATTAACATCTAAAAAAACAGGATAATCATCATAAAAAGGACTCACCCCTAATTTCATATACCCATCTCTATCTTCACCAGTAATCATAGAAATTTCTGATTGATCAATAACACGAATTTTTGCATCCATCGCAGGTTTACGAATTGTTCCCCCCAATAACTTTCCATCTATAATTTCTCCTAAAAATCTAGCACGAACAATTCCATTATCCAAATCATCAACTTCACCAAGTATCTTCTTTTTATCATCTTCAAAAATTAAATGTAAATTCATCAAATTAACCGTAACTTGAGCATCTTCTCTTAATTTAATATTCGCACTATGATCACTAATATAAACAATTCGTTCAAACATAACTATCCCTCTTTACTTTCTCTATTCTATAAAAATTATACTTTCTTTTATAATTTTTGACAAGATACTTCCAAAAGAAAATATAGTATTTAAAAATTATACTATATTGAAAAAACTATAATAAATCTTCTAATTGTTTTTGAATAGATTTATCTGAAATAGTAGAAATAATTTCTTTAATTTTCTGATTTTTTGCATAAAGACCAATTTGTCTCTCATATTCAAGTAACTTTTTCATCGTAAAATGTACTTGCTTAAAAATAGCATTGCGACTAACTTGATAATTCTCACTCATTTCTGAATAACTTAGATTATGAAAATAGTAATCTTCAAAATATTGCCTTTGCTTTTGAGTCAATAATCCACTATATAAATCATATAACTCATTTAAATATAAAATCTCTTCCACAAAAAATTCCTCTCTTATCTTAACTACATCATATCCTTAAATAAGCCATAAATATATTTTTCAATATCAAATACAGCTAAATCTTCTTCTCTCTCCCCTAATCCAATAAACTTAACAGGAATCAAAACATCCTCTTTAATTGCCAAAACAATTCCTCCCTTAGCAGTACCATC
>CANQFO010000084.1 GCA_947599755.1 uncultured Bacilli bacterium | reverse complement strand
ATTTGTTAAAAAAGAAAAAAGAAAATCAAATTTATTATAAATTTAATTTTCTCCCCCAAAACTCTTTACACTAACAAGATAGGAAAACTAATCTAAATCCTATCTTTTAAGCTATACTTATTTATTATTATAGCTTCCGCTAACTTGGTTTAATCCATTTTGTACTAAACGTCTAGTAATTTCACCACCAACTGAACCGTTAGCACGGCTAGTAGCATCTGGTCCTAAATTTACACCAAATTCATTAGCTATTTCATATTTCATTTTATCAATAGCTTGTTTAGCACCTGGAACTCTCATTTTCATTGAAGAATTCTTTGAGTTATTCATTATTTCACCTCCTGTACACTAATAGGTTGTGAAATATTTTACAAATAATACATAATTTGTATTGGAAATTTATAACAATTTTGAAAATTCAGATACTTCATCATCAGAAATACAAATAGTTTTTACATGCAAAACCGCATCATCAATCATTTCCTGATAAGAAAATTTCTCCTCCTCTTGTATAGCAACCGATAATTTAGGATGAATAACAGGATGCTTAGGAACAAATACCGTACAACAATCTTCAAATGGCAAAATACTAATATCATAAGTATCGATTTTTTTTGCAAGATCAATAATTTCCAATTTATCAAGACAAGCAACCGGTCGAATAACAGGCATAGAAGTAACCTGATTAACAACAGACATACTAGGAAGTGTCTGACTAGCAACTTGCCCAATAGATTCTCCATTAATAATAGCAAAAGCACGATAGTTAATGGCAAGTTTTTCCATAATACGATACATCATACGACGCATAATAGTAATACAGTAATCAGTTTTACAATGTTGATAAATTGCTTCCTGTATAGGAGTAAAATTAACAATATGCAAACGAATAGAATAAGTATAACAAGAAAGTTTTTTTACCAAATCAATAACTTTATTACGAGCATCCATACTAGTATGAGGAATAGCCTCAAAATAAACCGCATCCAATAAAATTCCTCTCTTCATTGCCAAATAACCACTAACAGGAGAATCAATACCACCACTTAACATTAAAAGTCCTAAAGGTTGAGTTCCAACAGGATATCCACCACTTCCCTGATAACTTTGAACATAAAGATAACTATATTTTTCACGAATTTCAACATGCAAAGTCAAATCAGGATGATGAACATCTACAGAAATTCCATCAAGATTTTTTAAAATAACCCCACCTAAAATTCGACTACATTCTAAGCTATTTAACTCAAACGTTTTATCACTTCGCATAGTTTCTACTTTAAAAGTAGAAAATGCAAAATCTTGAACGATTTCCAAAGCTTTTTGCTTAATTTCCTCTATATTAGTATGAACAATGGTTGCAATATGATACATATGAATTCCAAAAATTTTATCAATAATAGACTGAATTTTTTCCAAATCACAATCTAAAAACTCAATATACATTCTTGCTCGATCATAATGAATTTTAACTTTAAATTTTTTTAATTTATGAGAAATATTTTGATATAAAGTTTGCATAAAAAAATTACGATTTCCTTTTTTAGTCGTCAACTCTCCATATTTAATTAAAATAACTTTATCCATAAACTACCTCCAACAAAAAATATTGTAACATTCCAAAGAAAGAAAAGCGAGAAAAAATTCTGAACAATATAAAAAAAGAAAAAAGAGTTAATAAACTCCATCCAATTTTTCCAAATCTGTACTACTTAAATCCATAAATACCCATTGTTTATTTTGTTTAGAATAAGCAAATTCAATAGAATAATTAACTCTTTCTCGATAATTTTTTAAAACTTCTAACTTATAATCAATCGCCTTTAAAGAATCAAAAGCACCATTTTTTTGAAACTTATCTGGATAAGCCTCAATATATTGATTCGCTTTTTCCATAGCAGATTTTAAATCATAAACAGAAAAAGAAACAACCACAACTGCATCAGTATCATGAACATCTTCTCTTGTAATATCATAAGTCATCTTTTCATACTGTTTTTTCATCAATCCTTGATAAATTTTCTTCTGAGAAGCATTTAAATGATCAGAAAAAGGATAATCAATTTGAGAAACTAGTTCTGAATCTCCCTTCAAATATCGCATCATATAAGCATCAGTAAGCTCTCCAGGAGAATTATTCTTTCTTACCTTACTAAAAATTACAAAAACCAAGACAAGGAAAAGGATAATTCCTATTCCTATCCAAATTACTTTTTGCAAAAACTGAACTCTCTTTTTTTTATTTTTACTATTATTCATTTTTTCTCTCCTCACCAATTTTAAGTAATTTTACATTTTTAATCCATAAAATCAAAGCTACAATTATCATGATCAAAATAAGACCAAAAATAATAAAAGCATGATCATTTCCAAAAACAACTTCAAATATACTCTCACTTAAATAAAAATCAACCAATCGAGCAGAAGTATAAATTTTATCATTCTCAGTAATCGGAACACTTTGATCAGAACGAGAAGAAATAACAGAACCAATATCCAGCACATCATAACTTTCTCGAACCGGATTATAATAAGTAACATAATCTTTATTTTGTAATTCCAAAACAGTATCTGGATGATCTTTCTTAAAAGAATCTGAAACAAGAGAATAAGTTCCATCATCACTAGACTGAATAGGATTTTTACTCAAATCTTCTACTAAATCTAAACTTTTTTGATAAGTTTTCGTAAGTTGTGAAGAAAACATTCTCTTTGGAGAAGATAAATTCTTCTTAAAATAATCGATCACAGAAATATCAAAAGCTGCATTCTTCTGTTCTAAAATTTTACCTGTACGATAATCAAAAACAACAACTCTTCCCGTATCATACATTACAACAACAAAACTTTGATCTTCATCCAAATTATTACTCATATATTGAATATTTCGATTAATAAACCCTTTTGGTAAAATAATCTCATCTTTCAAATGATAAATTACTCCATCATCACCCAAAATACTAACATAAGAATGATTAGAAAAATGATCAAGAATAAATCCAAAGCGACGATAAGATAATGAAGAATCCAAAATTTCAAGATTACCATCTTTAATCAATAACTGCTTATCAAAATAATAATCTCCTTCTTTTTGATGAACAACAGAATATCGATAATAAGTATCAATAGAAACTCCTTCATATCGACCTTTGAAAAGAGAAATACTATTTTCCAATAACTCAACATCAAAAACATTACCTTTACTAATCCTTTTATCATCACGAAGATCATAAACTGATAAATCAGAGGTTAAAGCTTTATCTCCATAAAGATGAATAAATTTACCATCAACAGAATCAACATTACCACATAATTTTTGTTGATAAAGATAAGCATAATGATTATCAAAAGTACTAACCAACAATGCCAAATCAGAGGCAGTATAAGTAAAACTATCCTGATTTAACCCATCACTAACAACAATTTTTAAATCAGACTGATAATTATAATTCAAAGTATAACTACGCTTTAAAATATCTTGAGTTACTTTTTTCTTACCATCTTGATAAACCTCAAAATAACAATCATCAGCGACCCGATCAAATTCAAGATTAATTGTATGAATACCACTACTATAAACATCAATCTTAGGTAATTCCCTAGCAACCAGAGAAAAATTTCTCATTAAATGAAGAATAGTATCAACCGGTAAAGAAATATCTTTCTGATTACTCATTAAAACTCCCGTATTTCCTTTAATTTTAGGATAAAGATTACTAACTAATGGATGATAATCCCACACATTAGAAGAAAATCCTCGATCAGTATAAGTACTTTCTAGCATCAACATAGAAGCATCAACAAAATAGTCTGAAACAATATTTGGATAATCAGAAATAGAAGAAATTACTTGATTATTTAATTTATTTTTATCATAAATAGAAAGGAAAGAATACCCATCACTTAAAGACTTATCCATTCCAGTAATCATCCCAACATGACCACTTTGTAAAACAGAAGAAACATTCGCTACCAATAAAATTTGCTGAATAGAATTTACAGCACTAGAATTTATATATCCAGTAAGTCCACCTACATAATCATTTCCAGAAATCGAAGAATTAGCAACAATAATATCAGAAATAGAAGGTTGCATACTACTATCAGAAAAAGATCCAGCTACACCACCAACATAATCTCCACTACCAATTACTTTAACATTTAAAAGAGCATGATGAATTTGAGCATTACCTTCCAAATATCCAACTGCTCCTCCTACTCGCAAAACTCCAGTAACACTAACATCATAACAATAAATATAGGATAAGTTATTATATTGAACAAGCCCAATTACCCCACCAGTTGAACTACCAGCAGAAGTAACTGTAGAAGAAGTTATCCCAAGTCTTTGATATGACCTACTCTGAGACCCAACAACTCCACCTACATAATTAAAATTCGCACCATTCTGTGTAATAGAACTATCATGAACATAAACATCCAAAAGATCATAAGCAGTTCCAAAAGCTCCTCCAACATAATTACTACCATGAGATAAAATAGTACCTTCAAAAACTTCGACAGAAGTCGTAGTAGCTTGCCCAGCTTGACCACTAAATCCACCAATATATCCACGTCCAGCAATAGCAGTTACAGAAGAAGAATAAATAGCCGATTGATTAGCAGAACCATAACCAAATACTCCACCAACATAACCTTGACCAGTAACTGTCATATCAGTAGCAACATAATGAGAATTATTAGCAGTAGTAGAATAAGCTTTATATCCAGTTA
>CANQFO010000083.1 GCA_947599755.1 uncultured Bacilli bacterium | reverse complement strand
TAAAAAGAGTGTAATAGTCAATTCAATTGAATGAATTAGATATTACACTTATATGGTACCAGGTTTACATGAAAAAGACTCATATAAAAACATATATCATTGTAGCGATATTGATATCTATTGTTGGAATAAGCATTGCTTATGCAGCCCTACAACAACAATTACAGATCAAAACTAATGCATCAGTTCAATCTAGTCAAACCTCTTGGAATATCGTCATAACAGAAAATTATTGTTCCGGAAGACAAAATCGTAGTGTCCCAGGTAGTGGTACACCTCGTGATGTTCAAGGATATAAAGTAGAGATTAAAGGAACAACCGTTACAGTATCTAATGCAATAATTCGAGCCCCAGGAGATACTTTTGGTTGTAGATTTTATATTGAAAATAAAGGTGAAGTAGATGCCAAAGTACAATCAATAACTGGTCCAACAATAACATTTTCTGGAACAGGTTCAACTGCTGATGAAGATGTTAGTTTGGTTCAATCCAATATTTCTTGTCAGTATGGTAATTGGACGGATGGACAAGGGGGGATTAGTATCGGAAATTTATTGGCTGCAGGAGCAAAAAGAGAAATAGAAGTAGGATATTGTTTCAGTATGGATATGCCAAAGCTACCAACCAATCCAGTAACTTTTTCTGCAACCTATACCATTAATTTTGAACAAGCATAAAAAACAAAGGAATATTATCAGTCTTTAAATTTGATCGAAATACTTGTGCTTTTATGTTCTCTATGATAATATAAATCTAATTCAAAGGATAAAAGGAGTGCTCATAAAAGGAGAAATTAAGATCAATATGAGTGATAAAATGAAAAATTTAAAAATAAAATTAGAAGAAATGATTAAAAAAGCTTCTTCTATATTTATTATCGGTCATAATGAACCAGATTTTGACTCATTAGGATCAGCAATAGGATTGCAAGTTTTATGCCAGATTTTACAAAAACCAGGATATATCATCTTAGATGATGAAGACATAAAATTAGATCCAGGAATAAAAAAGATTAAAGATGAGTATCAAAAAAAGTATCATATAATTAAAAAAGAAGAATTTTTAGAAAAAAAAGATCGTCATTCATTATTAATTATGACAGATGTAAATAAAGATTATATGATCTCAATCAAAGATTATTTACAAGAAATTCCTAATATTATTATTTTAGATCATCATAATGAAGATGAACATACGGTAAAAAGTACTTATAAATTAATTGATACAAATATATCTAGTGCATCAGAAATTGTAGCGCAATTACTTCATTCATATAAATTTCCAAATTGTAAAAAAATTTGCAGTCTCTTATTAGCAGGAATTGTATTAGATACGAAAAGGTATATGAAAAATACAACATCAAAAACCCATGATGTTGCTGAAAAGTTAATGAGAAGAGGTGCTGATAGTGATTATGTGAATAGCCTTTTCTTAACAGAATTTGCTCAAGATGGAAAAATTCAATTATTAATTCATTCCAAAGGAAATACAATTGTTCAAGAATATGCTCAAGGAACATTATTTGATATTAGAAATGTAACCTTTACGTTAAATCGAGAAAATCCAGATATGATATATCATAAAGTAGAAATCGCAACGGCTGCAGATAAAATGCTAAAATTTAAAATTGCTGATGCATCATTCGTATTAGGACATACTGAACCATCTATAGTAACAATTAGTGCAAGAAGTAGAGGAGATATTGATGTAGGAGAAATTATGAAACATTTCAAAAATAGTGGTGGAAATAAAGAAAATGCTGGAGGAAAAATCGAGGCGACAGATATATTAGCAGTAGAAAAAGAATTAATGCAACAAATTGAATGGGGATTACCAAAAGAAAAAGAACGAGAAAAAATTAAAGTAAAAAAGATTGAAAAAAGAAAAGATTGAACTGAAATTTTTCTTTTTTTTTCGAATAATAAAATAGGAGGTGACAAAATGACATTCAAATATCGATATCGAAAACAAATCACAATAGGAGTAAGCATTGCCATATTAATGATAAGTATTACAGCAATAATTTTATACAATTATCCAAAAAATACTTTAGCCAAAGAAAAAAAAGAAAAAATAATTACGAAAAAACAAGTTAAAGAATCCAAAGGGACAAAAGAAGAAATATTATATCAAGTAGATATTAAAGGGCAAGTACAAAATCCAGGTATTTATAAATTAAAAAAAGATTCCAGAGTTTATGAGGTAATAGAACAAGCAGGGGGATTGACAAATGATGCAAATACAACAGTAATTAATTTAAGTAAAAAAATAAGTGATGAAATGGTAATTATTATATATAGTAATGAAGAAGTAAAAAATTTTGAAAATACAAAAAAACTAGAAGAACAAGTAATCAATCAATGTCAACAAAAAGATGAAAATGCTCTAAAAAATGATGCCTGTATTACTCAAGAACAACCAACTTCAATCCAAACTAAAATTTCTCTAAATGAAGCAACCACAGAAGAATTAATGTCTCTACCAGGAATAGGAGAAAAAAAAGCCAATGATATTATTGAATACAGGAACAAAAATGGAAAATATAAATCCATAGAAGAAATAATGAATGTATCTGGTATAGGAGAAAGTGTATTTGAAAAAATTAAAGATTATATTACAGTCGAATGAAATATACTATCTTCTATTATTAATCACGATATTAATAACAAGTTTAAAAATATTTTTAGTTGTAACCTTTCCTTATGAAAAAGAAAACACAACAAAAATAGGAATAGTCCAAAACATCCAAATTGATGGAAACCAATTGACTTTACAGCTAAAAAATAAAATACAAGGAAAATATACTATTCAAAGCAAAAAGGAAAAGCAATGGATAAGCAAATCAATAAATATAGGAGATAAGATCAAACTAGAAGGAATACTAAGTCAAACAAATCAATTAAATGAGTTTATCATGATCAAAAAATATCAAAAATTAAAATCAAGAACTAATCTATGGATAAAAATCAAACGATTCATCATAAAAAAAGCATCTAAAAATGCTTATCTAAAAGCATTCATTTTAGGAGATAAAGGAGACCTTTCCCAAGAAGAAATAACCAGTTATCAAGAAAATGGAATTAGCCATTTGTTGGCTTTAAGTGGGATGCATGTGACAATTATTTCAACAATTTTATTCAAGATTTTGCAAATTCTTTTTCCAAAGAAAAAAATTGCCTATCAATTAACTAATATTTTTCTTTTATTATATTTGAACATAGTAGAATTATCTCCTTCTATTTTAAGAGCAACAATATTTTATATTTTATCGATTCAAAACAAACTTTACCAACTTTCAATAAAACCAATAAATTTATGGATAATGGTTTTGTCAATAGTATTGCTAATCAACCCATTTTATCTAATTAATGTTGGATTCCAATATTCTTTTTTCATAAGTTTTATATTAATATTCATGAGAGAATGGATAAACAATTCAAAGACAAAAATAAATCAATTCCTAAAAATATCTTATTTATCCTATATAGCAAGCATTCCAATTTCGCTTTTTCATTTCTATCAAATAAATGTATTATCCATTTTATACAATTTAATTTTTATTCCTTATATTACTATAATTGTATTTCCGCTTTCTTTATTAACATTAGGAATTAATCAAATATTACCCGTTTATAATATAGTGACAACGATTTTAAGAGAAGCATCTTTATTATTAAATAAGATGAAATACTTAACCATAATTTGTAAAAAACTATCCTTTGTAATATACATAATATATGTTATCAGCATATTCTACTATTTATATTATCTAAAACAAGGAAAGAAAAAATATCCTATCAGTTTAATTATTCTTTTATTAATTCATACCATTTATCCAAAAATATATTCGAAAAGCTATATTGAAATGATCGACCAAACAACTCCAAATATGATACAAAGAATAAGCGGGATATTTGAAAGAAAACCTTTGATTTCAAGGGAAATATAGCCTTTTCTAAATTGTAAGTGATTTAGAGAAGGCTCTTTTTTTTATGCCTGAATTTTAGTAAAGCAAGAAGTGAGGCTTTATGATTTAATAGTAAAATTTTTATATGTTAAGCTCAAATTTTTAATTTAATAATAAAAGGATTGTATGTTAATCAATGGCAATAAAAAAAACAGAACACAAATTAAAATATGTAATTCTGTTTATTTTCTTTATTCATTAGTTGCTAAATCAAAAATTGATACTTGAACATTGCTATTTGATGCATCTTCATCATCACTTGAGTCATTATTTGATGAATCATCGTCATTAGATACGTCACTAAATTTTCCACGTTTTTGAACTCTAGACCTTTTTTCTATTTCTTCTGGAGACATATTAGAAGAAATAGAAAGCAATACTTCTTCAAGGCGTGAATTAATTTTCAAATTGCGTTCTCGTTTTCTTCTAACTATTCCAAAACATCCTACTGGGGAAATATAAATATCTTCTGGAGCGTCAGGTGATACAATATCTTTCATACTTCCAAAAGTACAATTTTCTGGAGTTGATGTTCCATTTATTTTTAAGTCATTATTAATAGTGACAATATCTTTTCCAAATAGCATTAAATATGTAGAATCATTTATTTTTTCAGCTAATCCTTGTTTATACAATTCAACAGGATCAAGATTTAAAGTAGGCAGTTTAGAATCAATTATTCGTTTTCCTAACCATTTAACAACAGGAACTGCCCACGAGTTTCCAGTTGCTTGATACCTATTAGTTTTTCTTGCTTTAGGTAAGTCAGTATAATTATCTGGGAATCCCATCAAA
>CANQFO010000082.1 GCA_947599755.1 uncultured Bacilli bacterium | reverse complement strand
ACAACTTAACGCAATTAGTTTTGGACAAGTAAATGCAACTCATTTTATAATAATTGTTTTTACTTGTCCAATTAAGAAGGAAAATAAAAGAAGAAAAATATATTGATTTTTAATACTTTTTTTAGTATAATCATAATCGGTACATTCGAATCCCCACATAAATTAGACCCTGGGAAAGTCTGATTTAAGAAAAGGAGAAAATTATGACAAGTTATATGCAAAAAAAAGAAACTGTAGAACGTAAATGGTATGTAATTGATGCAGAAGGAAAATCACTAGGTAGAGTAGCTTCTTTAGCAGCAAAATATCTACGTGGAAAACACAAACCTACATACACACCACATATTGATTGTGGAGATAATATTATCATTATTAATGCAAGTAAAGTAAATCTAACAGGAAACAAATTAGAAAACAAAATGTATTACAATCACTCAATGTATCAAGGTGGATTAAGAGAAAGAACAGCAAAAGTAATGAAAGAAAAATATCCAGTTGAAATGGTGGAAAGAGCCGTAAAAGGAATGTTACCACATAATCGACTAGGAAGACAGATGTATAAAAAATTATTTGTATATGCAGAAAGCGAGCACAAACATGAGGCACAAAAGCCAGAAGTGCTTGAAATTAAGTAGGAGGGCGTAAAGTATGGCAAAAGAAAACAAAAATACATACACAGGAACTGGACATAGAAAAACAAGTGTAGCAAGAGTTACTTTAACTCCAGGTACAGGAAAAATTACTGTAAATGGAAAAGATGTTCATGACTATTTACCTTTTGAAGTACTAGTAATGGATTTATGTCAACCACTTGATATTACAAACACAAGAGACATGTTTGATGTAGATGCAAAAGTAAAAGGTGGAGGTTTTTCTGGACAAACAGGAGCAATTCGTTTAGGAATTACAAGAGCTTTATTAGATTATGATAAAACAACACCAGTTGATTCAGAAAATAGTTTTAGAAAACAATTAAAAACTGCTGGTTTTATTACTAGAGATTCTCGCAAAAAAGAACGTAAAAAACCAGGTTTAAAGAAAGCACGCCGTGCACCACAATTCTCAAAACGTTAATTACATCTTTAAATCAAAATCCATATCAATGGATTTTTTTTATTAAAATGAGCAAAAAATTAAAAATGGTATCACTTAATTCTATGAATGAATAAGAATTTTGAAATTAGCTATTTTTTATGAAATTCGAAAAAAATAATAACAGAAGAGAAGATTTTACATATAATATTGCGAGGAGGCAAAAATGTTAAAATTAGATTATCTACAACAACTTCTCATTGTAGCAATCGCCTTAAGTGTAATTACTTGTGCTATTATTCAAAAAACTAAAATCTTTTTTAAAAGTAGTAAATACTTATGCCTATATTCATTTATCATAAATATACTAATAGGAGTTATTTTTTGTATAACATTTACCAATATTAATTTTCCAACAAGTCTATGGATAGGATTTTTTTCCTTTTTAGGAGCAGATACCTTATATAAAAGCTTAGAAGGAAAATTGTCCTCTTATAGTGAAATCGTAAAAAAAAATACAATTACAATCTCCAAAGACAATTTAATTAATGGGGAGGAAAAAAAATAATGGAAAAGCCCTTATATCCAACTACATTTATGAGAATTAGTCAAGGATACGGAGAAGGAACTCATAAAGATAGTTACGCAATAGATGATGCAGGAAAAGATACAGGAATCAGTAAAATTAAAGCCCCATTTACTGGTATAATAAAAAAAATATATCCAAATGATGCGAATGAAGTTTGGCTAGAAAGTGCAGAAGAAGTAGAGTATCCTGATGGAACAATAGATTATATGACCATAATGTTTGCTCATGCCAACGACGTAAGTAATTTATTTGTA
The DNA here is from genome assembly GCA_947599755.1 of uncultured Bacilli bacterium. GTDB lineage: Bacteria > Bacillota_I > Bacilli_A > RF39 > UBA660 > CANQFO01. Next base: position 2,904 of record CANQFO010000082.1, on the reverse strand, counting down.
GGAAAAAGAATTAATAGAGGAGAAGAATTTTATTCTGAAGGAACAAAAGGAAATGTTACAGGAAATCATTGCCATTTAGAATGTGGAAAAGGAAAATTTACAGGAACCGGATGGCATAAAAATAATAGCGGATATTATTCAATAAACAATGGAAAAAAACCAGAAGAATGTCTATGGATAGATAAAACAATTACTATTTTAAATAATCATAATTATCAATTCAAAACAATAGAAGAAAAAGAAATACAAAACCTTCCTACCATAGAACAAAACACAAAAGAAGAAAAACCAGAAGAATCACCGATAATAGATAATAAAAAATTAATATTTACTTGTAAAAAAACAGATTTATATGGAATTTATTTAAAAGAAAACGATAAATTATATTTAGAAAGATAAAAATGAAGCAAATGAAATGCTTCATTTTTTAACCTAGTGCCACATCCAAAATCATCATAATAGAAAATCCAATTAAAGTAAAAAGTGCCATAACATCTTTTTTCTCATTAGACTGACTTTCAGGAATTAATTCTTCAACAACAACATAAATCATAGCCCCAGCCGCAAAAGATAGTAGAAATGGCAAAAGAATTTGAATCTTTAAAACCAACAACGCTCCTAATACAGCAGAAATCGGTTCAACAATCCCACTCAATTGTCCAAAAAAGAATGCTCGGTTTCTAGAAAATCCTTCTCTTCGTAGAGGTAAACTAACAGCACTTCCCTCCGGAAAATTTTGAAGACCAATTCCAATAGCCAAAGTAATTGCAGAGGCTAAAGTAGCACCAGAAATTCCATAAGCTAAAGAACCAAAAGCAACCCCAACAACCAAACCCTCAGGAATATTATGAAGAGTAATAGAAAAAATTAACATTAAACAACGCTTAATTTTCACATTACCAGTAAAATGATGATTTTTAGTAAATAAAGAATAGAACTTATCTCCTAAAAATAATAGCAATCCTCCACTAAAAAATCCAACAAAAGCAACTATCCATGCACACATATCAAGATCTATTGCCATAGTAATAGCTGGACTAAGTAAAGACCAAAAAGATGCTGCGATCATAACTCCTGCTGAAAAACCAAGTAAAGCATCCATAACTCCCTTTCTAACCCTTTTAAAGAAGAATACAATAGCTGCTCCTAAAATAGTAACACCCCATGTAAATAAAGAAGCAATAAGAGCTTGAATAACAGGAGAAAGAGAAGAAAAATAATGTAACATAATGAATTCACCAATATACCATATGCCCAAAGAAAAAAAAGGTATAGGCTATAGTGGAAAAAATCTATATTTTATAGAAAATTTCAATTAGAAAACACTTGACAGATAAAAAAGTTATGAATATACTATGCAAATGGAGAACAAAAAGGGATAATATTAGAAAAAAATAATAAATTTAACTTCTAAATTTTTTCCTAGATATGCCTAGATAATTTATTGAATGATTAGAAAAAAATTTTTTAACCTTGCTAATAAATAGAGAAATTCTTTCTAGTGCAATTCCCAAAATAAGAAAGATTAAAAGATGAAGAATATATGCATATCTTGGAGATACTTCAATAAACAGATAAACAACAAAATAAAGTGCTAAAATAAATTTAAGGAAAAGAATATTTTGATTAGATACTTTTCGATGATAGGGAAAAATACTAATTAGAAATAAAAGAATAATCAAATTTAAGAAACCTTGATTATATAGAAAGAAAAAATGAGAAAATTTTGGATGAATACTATTTTTAATAGATAAATCATAATTTGCTTGTGTCCATAATAAAACTTCTTTTTTAACAAAGAGAACAGGAAATTTTAGTTTATCTTTTTTAATTCTCTGAATAAGTAATTTCTTAGGATTAGAACAATTAAAAAAAGTTTGCTCATCAGTAACATTATATTTTCCATTATTATCATAACTTAATCCACAATAAAATTTCCAATATGGAGCATTATTTTTAAGTTCTGTTTTTAATGGAGAATGAAGTGTAATTTGAGAAATCAACATATTAACAAAAAAATAAACAAAAATCAAAACTAAACAATTCTTACAAATGACTTTTGCATTTTTTTTTCGAATATGAATAAAATGATAAAATAAAATACCTAGAAGAAAAATAATAGATTCTGTTCGAAAAAAATTGGCAAAAGAAAGTAACAAAGCAATAAGAGTTGATGATTGAATAGTAATTTTTTCATGAATAAGCATATAAATTATAATTAGATAAATTAATGCCGGTAAATGCTGATTAGTAAGAACAGAATTTAAATACAAAGGATAAAAATAAAATAGATAAGAAAAAGATAAAATAAAAGCTATTTTTTTAGTAAATAATTTTTTAATAATGAAAAACATAAATATCACAATTAAGGAAGTGATAATAGAATTAATAAATTTCAAGAAAAAAACATGATTACAAATTTTTAATAAAAAACTTTGATATAAAACATGTCCTAATTGATAAGAAAACAGTTGAAAATAAGCAGTATGCAAAAAAGAAAAATTTCCATGAATTAAACTTCTACTAGCAATAAGCATAGTTTTAAAATCATCAAGAATATCCAATTTTAAATAAAAAATAGAAACCAATCGTTCTAAAAAAGCAAAAATAAAGAGAAATAAAGCATAATTTTTAATTTTTATTTTATTACTAAATAAAATAATTAAAATAACTGGAATAGTTAAGAAAATAGCCAACTTATTCTTAACAAACAAAAAAATAATAAAGAAGGCAATAAAAAAAATTAATTCAAACAAATAGAAAAACTTTTTCATCCTATCACCTACTAACACAATAATATCATAGGAAAAATTGTTTTTCAAATAAAGTTAGTGTAAAGAGTTTTGGGGGAGAAAATTAAATTTATAATAAATTTGATTTTCTTTTTTCTTTTTTAACAAATAA
>CANQFO010000081.1 GCA_947599755.1 uncultured Bacilli bacterium | reverse complement strand
GTTTCTGGTGGACTTCATGGTGTTGGTGCTAGTGTTGTTAATGCTCTTAGTGATTGGTTAGAGGTTAGGGTATATAAGAATGGTCATGTTTATTATCAACGTTATAGTCGTGGTGGTCATCCTGATGAAGATTTGAAGATTATTGATCAGTGTGATGAAAATAGAACTGGGACTACGGTTAGTTTTAAGCCAGATGATGAGATTTTTACGGAAACTACTGTTTATGATTATGATATTTTGAAAACTAGACTGAAAGAGCTTGCTTTTTTAAATAAGGGTTTACGTATTACTTTATATGATGATAGAGAAGCAGATAAAAAGGATTCTTTTTATTATGAAGGTGGTATTGTTGAGTATGTTGCTATGCTTAACAAAAATAAGGGACCTATTCATGAAAGTATTATTTATGTTGAGGGTGAGGATAAAGGTATTAGGGTAGAGGTTGCTCTTCAATATAATGAAACTTATAATTCTAGTATATATTCTTTTGTTAATAATATTACTACTCCAGAGGGTGGAACTCATGAAGATGGTGTTCGTAGAGCATTGACTAGGATTTTAAATAAATATTCGACTAGTGCAGGTCTTTTAAAGGAGAAGGATGATCCTTTAACTGGTGATGATGTTCGCGAAGGATTAACGATGATTATTTCAATTAAGCATCCTAATCCTCAATTTGAGGGGCAGACGAAAACTAAGTTAGGTAATAGTGAAGTTCGTAGTATTGCTGATAAAGTTTTTTCAGATGTTTTTGAACGCTTTTTGATGGAACATCCTGATGAGGCTAAGGTTATTGTTGATAAGTCTATGACTGCTAGTAGGGCAAGGGTTGCTGCGAAAAAGGCTCGTGAATTAACTCGTCGTAAGGGTGATTTGGATATTACTAATTTTTATGGAAAATTATCTGATTGTAAGAGTAAGGATGCTACGGTTAGTGAAATTTTTTTGGTCGAGGGTGATTCTGCTGGTGGTTCTGCTATTAAGGGTCGTGATAGTATGACTCAAGCAATTTTACCTTTGCGTGGAAAGATTTTAAATGTTGAAAAGGCTCGTCTTGATAGGGCTTTATCTAATGAGGAAATTCGAACGATTATTACTGCTTTTGGTACTGGTATTGGTGAAGATTTTGATTTGTCTAAATTACGTTATCATAAGATTATTATTATGACTGATGCAGATGTTGATGGTAGTCATATTCGTGTGTTGCTTTTGACTTTGTTTTATCGTTTTTTCCGACCTATTGTTGAGGCTGGTCATGTTTATGCTGCTCAACCTCCTTTGTTTGTTATTAAGCATGGTAAAACGATTAAGTATGTATTGAATGAGCAGGAAAGAGATGAATATTTGGCTACTCTTTCTCCTAATACGAAATATGATATTATGAGAATGAAGGGTTTAGGTGAAATGGATGCAGAGGAATTAAATGAGACTACTATGGATATTAATAAGCGAATTCTTCGACAAATTACGGTTGAGGATACGATTTCTGCAGATGAGGTTTTTTCTAAGTTAATGGGTGAAGAGGTTGCTCCGCGTAGAGAATTTATTGAGACGAATGCAACGTATGTTGAAAACTTGGATATTTAGGAGGTTTTTGAATGGATCGTTTGGAAAAAAATAATATTGTAAAAGAGGTAGAAGATTCTTTTTTGGAGTATTCCATGAGTGTTATTGTTGCTCGTGCATTGCCTGATTTGAGGGATGGATTGAAACCGGTTCATCGTCGTATTTTATATTCTATGTATGAATCTGGTTATACTCCTGATAAGCCACATAAAAAGAGTGCTAGAATTGTTGGTGATGTTATGGGTAAGTATCATCCTCATGGTGATTCTAGTATTTATGAGGCTATGGTTCGTATGGCTCAGGATTTTTCTTATCGATATATGTTGGTTGATGGGCATGGTAATTTTGGTAATATTGAGGGTTATGGTGCTGCAGCTATGCGTTATACGGAGTCTCGTCTTTCTAAGATTTCTTTGGAATTATTGCGTAATATTAATAAAAATACAGTAAATTTTACTCCTAATTTTGATGAGAGTGAGAGGGAACCTGAGGTTTTGCCTTCTAGATTTCCTAATATTTTGGTTAATGGTACTACGGGTATTGCTGTTGGTATGGCTACTAATATTCCTCCTCATAATTTAGGGGAAGTTATTGATGGTTGTGTTGCTTATATTGATAATCCAGATATTACTTTGGATGAGATGATGCAATATATTAAGGGCCCAGATTTTCCTACTGGTGCTGTTATTTTAGGAAATAGTGGTATTAGGAAGGCTTATGAGACTGGTAGGGGAACGATTACTGTACGTAGTAGGGCTACGATAGAGGAAAAAAATGGTAGGCAATATATTATTGTTGATGAGGTTCCTTATGGTATTAATACTTTGGAGTTAAAAAATAAGGTTGCTGAGCTTGTTCATAATAAGACTATTGAGGGTATTGCTGATTATCATTCTGATTTGAAGGATGGTATTAAGATTACTATTACGTTGAAAAAGGATGCTAATGCTCAGGTTGTGTTGAATAAGTTATATAAGCATACGGCTTTTCAAACTACGTATGGTATTATTTTCTTAATGTTGGATCAAGGGGTTCCTAAAACACTGGGATTAATTGATATTATTTCGAAGTATATTGAATTTCAAAAGGAAATTATTATTCGTAGAACGAAATATGATTTGGATGTTGCGGAAAAAAGGGTTCATATTTTAGAGGGATTAAAAATTGCGCTTGATAATATTGATGCTGTAATTAAACTGATTCGTGGATCTAAATCTGATGAGGAAGCAAGAATTGGATTAATGGATGGTTTTCATTTATCTGAGATTCAGGCTAATGCTATTTTGGAGATGAGATTGCGTCGTTTGACTGGTTTGGAACGTGAAAAAATTGAGAATGAGTTAAATGAGTTGTTGCAAACTATTAGTGAATTGAAGGCTATTTTGGCTAGTGATGAGAAAATTTTAGGTGTGATTAAGAAGGAATTATTAGAAATTAAGGATAAATATGGTGATGAGCGTCGTACTGATATTGATATGACGGCTATTGAGTATATTGAAGATGAGTCTTTGATACCTGAGGAAGATATTATTGTTACGTTGACTAATCATGGATATGTTAAGAGGTTGCGTTCTGATACTTATCGTACGCAGAATAGGGGTGGAGTAGGAGTTAAAGGTATGGCAACTAATGAGGAAGATTTTGTGGAACATTTAATTTCTATGAAAACTCATGATTATATTTTGTTTTTTTCTAATCTTGGTAGAGTATATCGGATGAAAGGATATGAAATTCCTGAATTTTCTAGGCAATCTAAGGGTTTACCAATTATTAATTTATTACCATTGGAAAAAAATGAGAACATTAGTTCGATTGTGGAAATTAGTATTTCTGATTCTAATACTAAATATTTGATGTTTACTACAAGGAATGGTATTGTTAAGAAGACTGATATTTCTGAATTTGATAATATTCGTAAGGGTGGTAAAATTGCTATTGTATTAAAGGAAAATGATGAATTAATTAGTGTTAGAAAGACTTGTGGAAAAGATGAAATTGTTATTGGTGCTAGTAATGGAAGAATGGTTCGTTTTAATGAGAATGAAATTAGGTCTATGGGTAGAAGTAGTTCTGGAGTCAAGGGTATTGAATTGAATGGTAGTTATGTTGTTGGTGCTGAGGTTATTAAATCTGGTCAATTAATTTTGATTGTGACAGAAAAGGGTTATGGTAAGAAAACGGTAATTGATGAGTATCGTTTAACTCATCGAGGTAGTAAAGGTGTGAGAGCATTAAATATTACTGAAAAAAATGGTATGATGGTTGCGTTACGATGTGTGGATAATGTTAATAGTGATAGTTATGATGTTATTATTGTAACGGATAGTGGTGTGATTATGAAAATGCCTATTGATCAAATTTCTACCTTGCGAAGAGCTACTCAGGGTGTACGGTTGATTCATTTGAAGGATGATCAATCTGTTGCGACGGTTGCAATTGTTAATCATGATGATGAAGATGTAGATAATGTTGAAAATTAAATTAGTTAAGCGCATGAAAATGCGCTTTTCTTTTGTCTATTTTTTGTAAATATTATTTGTTTATTATGTAAATTTTACTTGTGGAAAAAAATTTTTTATGTTTCACGTGAAACATTTTATCCACAGTTTTTGTTAAAATCTTTTTGCTTAATGCTTTTAAATGGGGTTATATGTTTTTAATTATTAAATGAATTTTTTGATTTTTGTTAATCAAAATATTTTAAGTAGAATGTTATGTTTTATGCAAATATTTATTATGTTTTTTTGTTGTTTGTGATATTTTTTATTTAAGATATATTGTTAATTTTTAATTATTTCCCAGAAAATTATTTCCCGGGAAATATTTTTTTTGATATGTTTCACGTGAAACATTTTGTCCACAGTTTTTGTTAAAATCTTTTTGTTTAATGTTTTTACAAGCTTTTTGATGTAATATGAAGATATTTTTTTTATATAGTGTTGATGATTTTTATTTATATATGTTTTTTTTAATTAATAATTTATTTAAGTTTTATTTGTTATTTATTTTTAGTGAATTGTGTTAACTTTTGATATAAGTGAAAATTTTATGGTAGTGTAGTAATGATAAATCATGGATTTTATATATAAAAATAATTTTGGAGGATAAAAAATAGTATATTCATGATTTTTTTATATAGTTGATATGTTTCACGTGGAACATTTTATCCACAGTTTTTGTTAAAATCTTTTTGCTTAATGCTTTTAAATGGGGTTATATGTTTTTAATTATTAA
>CANQFO010000080.1 GCA_947599755.1 uncultured Bacilli bacterium | reverse complement strand
AATGCATCACCTACCATAAACAAGCGAGCAGTATACTCTTGAGGAATTTTTACTTCCTCTTCTTTTTTGGGAACAACCTTAGGTTGCAAATCTTTTTTTTCATGAACATGATAAGTCAAAAGAGCCCCCAAAGAACCCAATAAAACAAAAAGAACAAAACAAAAAAGAAAAATTTTACGATACTTTTTTAATTTCCTTTTAGCCTTTCTAACACTTCTTTTAGACATACTTATACCTTCCTAACTACTTCAAAATCAATCGTTTTCTCTTCTTTAGATGCACGAACTACACGAACAATTATCCTCTCTCCTATAGAATATTTTACATGACTTTTTTCCCCTGTCAATGTCATATGATCCTCATCATAATGAAAGAAATCCTTCATATCACGTAAAGGAACTAATCCTTCAATTAAATTATCTAAAGTAACAAACATACCAAAACTAGTAACAGAAGAGATCATTCCTTCATATTCTTCTCCTATATGTTCTTCCATATATTCAGCCATTTTCATATCCTCAACTTCCCGTTCACAATCAACAGATGCTCTTTCTTTAGCAGAAGAATGATCAGCAATATACACAAGTTTCTCTTCCCATTTACGAATAGTAGCCATATCAATTTTATGATCAAACAAATAAGTATGAAGCAACCGATGAACCGTAGTATCTGGATACCTACGAATAGGAGAAGTAAAATGAGTATAACAACTACTAGCCAATCCATAATGACCTAAGTTCTCTGGTTTATAAACAGCCTTTTGCATACTTCTCAATAACAAACTAGATAAAATTTTAAACTCTTTTTTATCCGCCAAAAATTTTAATAACCTTTGCATAGTAGTAGGTTTTGTATCTTTTATATCACCAGGAATTTGATATCCCAAAGTACCAATAAATCCCAAAAAACTACGAATTTTTTCCTCCTTTGGAACCTCATGAACACGATAAATAAAAGGCAAATTCATAAAATAAATATGAGTAGCTACACATTCATTAGCAGCAATCATAAAATCCTCAATTAATCTCTCTCCCACACCTCTTTCTCTTATTCCAATTTGGATAGGTTTACAATTTTGATCAACCAATATTTTGGCCTCATCTATATCAAATTCAATATACCCTCTTTTATGCTTCATCGTACGCAAAATTTTGGCCAAATCTGCCATCATCCGCAAACTTTTAACATAAGGTTCATACCCCTTAGGAACAACATTTTTTTCCAAAATAGAATTAACATTTCGATAAGTCATTTGAATTCGAGAACGAATTACACTAGGAAAAATTTCATAATCCAATTGTTTTCCAGCACCATCAAATTCCATAACACAAGAAATCGTAAGTCTATCCACATTCGGATTCAAAGAACAAATACCATTAGAAAGCTCATGAGGAAGCATAGGAATTACTCGATCAACCAAATAAACACTAGTTCCTCTTTCCATCGCTTCATTATCCAAAGGAGAAACCTCTTTCACATAATGACTAACATCCGCAATATGTACACCCAATTGATAATGACCATTAGAAAGCTTACAAATAGAAATCGCATCATCAATATCTTTCGTATCATCTCCATCTATCGTAAAAATCTCTAAATCTCGTAAATCTCTACGATTTTGATACTCCTCTGGCAAAACCTCCATAGAAATATGAGAAACTTCTTCTTTTACTTCATCAGAAAACTCAACATCAATATTATGTTTATAAATAATCGATAATATATCTACTCCTGGATCATTCTTATGACCAATAATCTCTACAACATTCCCTTCATAAGTATAATTATTGAGCCTTTTCCCTAATTCAACAACAACTTTATGTCCATCCACCGCATTCAAAGATTTATCCCTAGGAATTTGAATATCTAACTTAATCTTAGAATCATCCAAACGAAGATGACCAACATCATTTTGATCAAATTGAATTTCTCCAATATAACGTTGAACTTGTCGCTTTAAAATTTTAAGTACCCTACCCTCTAATCGATCAAGCATCATCTTACTAGTAATTTCAACCAAAACAATATCATCATGAATCGCACCATTCATATTTTCTTGAGCAATATAAACATCATCATCCATATTATCAATCTCAACAAATCCAAATCCTTTTTTATTAGCTCGCATAACTCCCTTACGTAAATGACTATTTTCAAGCATCATATACTTATCCTTATGAGAATGATAAATAATAACCTCATCCTCAAGTTCACGAAGAACCTTACTAAGTTCAGAAACCTCTGAAACAGTATCAATCGACAATAAATCCTGCAATTCATAAATACTAAGTGCTTTATCACTATTTTTTAAAATATTGATTACATCATCCCTCATTTGATCACCTTCTTCTACTATTCATTATACTGTATTTTGAAAGAGATCACTAGTCTTTTTTCCAAAAGAAAAAGGACCTTAGTCCTAAACAAACATCGAAATCAAACAAATAACAAAAAAACTAAGTCCTAACAACAACGTAACCCTACTAATAAATAATTCCGAACCACGTTCTTTTCTCTTAGAAAATAAATCAGAACTACTACCAGAAAAAATTTGTGCCGCACTCTCTGCCTTACTACTTTGTAAAAGAACAATAATAATTAACAAAATAGATATTACTAACAATGCCTTTTCCATAGCACACCTCCATCTATCACAACAATTCTACCACAGTCCAAAAATAAATGCAACTAACGAAGAATTCTTTTTACTTTATAATCCACATATTCTCCAATTAATGCCGTATAATCTGAACCAATTTCCTTTTTAACCTCTGAAATAAACATTCTAGAATTAGAAGATTTTCTTACCCATGCAGACAATTCTTTTAATTTTTGCTTATCATAATTTCCTCTCTTTAACATTTCATAATAAATAAATTTAGCAATAACAAAATTCAAAGTACTACAATTAGAGTCAAAACAAGAAGAACTAATTCCATATTTATCCATATCACATAAATATAAAAATGAAGAAGTATAAATATAACTACCACGATTAATATCATTAGCACGAACATTTTTCCGAGTAAGCTCTGAAAAATCATCCTCTAATTCCAAAATAGAATAAATAAACTCTCCACAAGAAAAATCAGAAGGCCTCTTATAAATAGGAGATTCCTTTTTCTTATCCAAAGAAATATCTTCTAAATAATTCATAGCATATCCTGTATAAACACCATCTCGATCAAATAAAATATCCACCGGTTGAGTAATTCTTTTTAAATTTAATTCATCTTTAAAATAAACAGCCTTATCAAAAGTCATTAATCCCTTTTCTTTACGTTTAGTAATATCATACTTAAGAACCTTTAAAACCTTATCACCATAATGAAAAACAACTCCATCATGACCCGCACCAATTTTTTCCAATTGAAAAACATCCGGAATAACTTGAAAATCACTTCGTAAAACAATCTCTCTAGGAATTTTATCTTGTTTTATCACAATATCACCTCTTAGATTAACAAACTACCAAAAATTTTATAAAAAAAACAACACCAACCATATCAAATTAAATTTGAATAGATGATTCTGAATTTTTTTGATCTTGAGAATAAAGCATACCTTGAATATGTCTTCTTACCGCTTGTTTATAAAGAATAGTAGTAAGAGGAATATGATGTTGTTTTAAATAATCGATCACCTCTAATTTTTCCTGTTGACTAACTACATGATCTTTAATGATTAAAGTTCCCGCTAACTCTCTTTCTAGATTAAGTGGCATCATCTTTTGGTACTTTGCAGAAAATTTTCTAAATACTCTACTCGCATCAGTACCAAGGTTAGAAACAATTTTTGCCATATCAGATAATCCAATATCCGTCATAAAATAATAATCCAATAATTCAAATTCTCTAGTAGCATGATCATCTTGCAAAATTCCATTCTGAATACGATCAACAATCAAACTAGATTTTTTCAATAATGAATGAAATAAATCATGATGTCTTTCCTGAATAACATCACAATATTGATTATAAAGAACAAAATCATACTCAGAAACAAGTTTCAAACATTGACAAAAATAACTTTGCGTAAGACCATAATTTTGACAAAACTTTTTTCGAGAAAGACCACTTTCCAAAAAGAAAGAAATCAAAGATACCGCATCTTTAGCCTGATAAGATAGAAAAAAATTTTTTCTTTCCTTTTGAATCTGATTATTTTTCTTTTTTCGATAATCTTGTAAAATGGTAAGTTTTTCTTTTAATAAACTTTCTAATTGAATAGGCTGATCCTTAGAAAGTTTAAGAGAAGCACAATAATCCCACACATTAGATCGAGCAACAGAAATATATTGATCATACTCCAAACAAAACTGTTCAATATCCCGATCAAAATCAAGTCTAGCTAACTCTTGAAAAAAACACTTTCTTGTTTTTTCATGTTTAATAAAAATCCGTTCGACTTGTTCATATCGAATTTTTTCATCATAAGTACAATAATTATCATAATAAATACGAGCCTTTTCAGTTGAAAACGATATACCTTTTTGAAAATCATAATCAAGAAAACGATCAAAATTTCGCTTTAAATCTAAAAATTGACAATTAAATTTTTCTATATCAGTATGAACCAAATCATTTTTTCGTCTCATTTCATGATAATAATCGAATTCTTCTTTCGTTGCATATTGATGAACAAATTGATTAAATCCATATTTTTCAATTTGTTCCTGATAAGGCTTACAATCAATCACAAGAGACAAAATATAATGATATAGTTTTTTAAATTCCACTCTTTCTTTTGATTCCATTTTTCCTGCACCCTTTTTTAAATAAGCATATTATACACGATTTTGATGAAATTGTCAACTTCATCCAAGATACGATAGTGTAAAATTATTTGGGGAAGGAGGTACAAAAAAAGGAAGAACCTTTGTTATAATAAATTTGAAATAATAATA
>CANQFO010000079.1 GCA_947599755.1 uncultured Bacilli bacterium | reverse complement strand
TGCAAAGCTTTCTAACATTGTTCAATCAGGTCCAACAGTAACAGGGACAGGAGATACCAAAGCAGCGGATGAAAAATATTTCCTTTCTAACTGGTGGTCAGGGGTATTTAATACTGATTCTTGGAGTGACCAAAATAAAATCAATTTTACTTCACCAGGAATTTCATTAGGAGCAGGGGAGAAAAAGACAATTTATTTTGGATTTGGATGGAGTAGTGGTAATTTGCCTGATCATTTACCAACGAATACACTAACCATATCTAATTTTGGATATACATTTAATTTTATTCAAGCATAAGCATAAAAAAAGAAGTTATTACTTCTTTAAATTTTTTAGTTTGTGATAACATGAAAAGGCTATTTTATATGTGTGATACCAAAATGGAGAACAGATTAGGTCAAATTCTCCGATTAGTTCTACTACGTGTCCACCAAAACTTTTTTTAAATAGATATAGTCCATATAGGGGGTTTTCTTTTCTGAAATCTCCTGTGATTCCGTAAAAGTTATATTTTTTATAGCCATTTTCGATAGCATATTTAATTCCTTGAAAGTGTAGTGTGTAGGCAGATTGGAATTGCATTAATTCCTCTAGGCTACCTCCAAGTAGTGATAATACTTCATTTCCATAAATTAGAAATAATATTCCTCCAAGGATTGTTTTTTCTCCATATTTTTTTTCTTTTTCTTTGATTTCTTTTAGTTGATTTTCTAATCTTTTTATTTCTTCTTGATCACGTTTGTTGTTTTGTTCATATTTTTTTTGATTCATTTTTAGAATTTGGTGTTCATTTTTATAAATTCTGTCGTTTAATTCATTTTTTATTTGGGTTAGTTCTTTTTCTGTTTCTTTTTGATAGTCTTTGAAATTGATTTCTGCGATGATTATTTTCATTATACCACTTTCATGTAATGAGTCCCACATATTTTCATAGTAAGATAGTGGTCGATCAATAAATTCTCTTCGATCGCTTGTATGTTTCATGATATCTTTAAAAATTGGTAATTCTTCTTTTTTGATTTCTCTTGTTGTTATGCAAGAACGTTCATTTTTTCTTAAAATTTGTCTTGTCTTTTTTTCCATTTCTTCCATGATTTCTTCTAGAGATTTATTTTCTGTTTCGATTACGTGCATCCATCTTGGTTGTAGTGTATCTTGCATCAAATTAAATCCAAAATGTTTGTAGCCTAAGTCTTTTAAATTTTTTATACAATTTTCATTATTTAATCCATTTTTTATAATTTTTCCATTGTTATCATGCTCCATATATTCTACGTAGGGATCAATTTTTATGAAAATTGCTTTTTCTTTTTTGGCAAAATTTTTTATTTGAATTGTAAATTCTTTTAAAATTTCTTTATTATGATAATCAATTAAAAATCCTCTAGGGGCATAAAAGATTTTCTTTTTAATGATCGGAACTTGTTTTGCGAGAATGAGAGTAGCTCCTAATATTTGGTTTTCTTTTTTTAATCCTAGATAGTAGGATTTCCAGTTGTTTTTTTCTTTTAGATTTGCCCATTGTTTTGTTTGGTGAAAAGTAATTTGTGGATGGTTATCTGCAAATTCTTTAAATTCTTTTTTGCTTAATGTGGTTAATTTCATTTTTAATCTCCTTTTTACTTTTCTTTTTGATTAAGTTTCGATAAATTGGTATTAGTTTGGTAAAGATAAAATACATTGGTTTATTAATAACATAGTCTAATTCTCCTAAAAATTCTATGTAGTCTCCACCAAATTTTTTCTTAAATTCGTGTAGACCAATCCTTTTATTTTCTTTTCTTAAGTCTCCAATTGTGCCAAATTGATCATAGATTTCAATTCCTTTTTCCTTACAATATTTTATGTGTTCATAATAGGTGTGGTAGTTTACGTATGTTTCACTTAATACATTGTGATTTCCTGCATATAAAACCCATGCTTTATTTCCATATTCTATTATCATATGGGCACTTAAGGTTAAATCGTTTCCATATTCTTGTTTGTATTTTTTATATTTTTCTATTTCTTGGGCAATAGTTTGTTTTTGTTTTGTTAGTTCATTTAATTTATTTTTGGCACTTTTACTTAGATTATCAATTGGTAAAATGGATATTTGATTATTTATATTCTTTAAATTTTTTTCTAATGATTTAATTGTTTTAGAAAATTTTATTTTTCCTAGAAAAAGTGTAGCTTTAGTATTTTCTTCTCCATTAAATATTTCATATAGTGTTTCATAATAATCTTCATTGTATGAAACAAAGTCTTTTCTATTTTCTGTTAACATCATTAAATGATAAAATTCTTTTAAATCTTTTTTTGTTCCAATTGTTACTTCTGTTTCTAATTTTTTGGATTTAGTAATTCTTTGTTTGGTTGTTTTTGAAAAGTGATTTTCAATTTCTTCTAGTGGTTTTGTTAAATCAATTCTAAATGTATAGCGTGGTTGCATTGTTTCAAAATTTTTTGTAAATCCTAGGTGTTTAAATCCTAATGATTGAAAAAAATTTAATAATTTATCTTTATCATATTGAGGAGGCTGTTCTTCTTCTAAGTAATTTTCTTTTTTAATAATTAGATCAGGATCAATTTTTACAAAAATAGCTTTTTTACTTTTAGCGAAATCAACTATTTTTTTGGTCATTATTTTTACCATTTCTTTTTTCTTATAGTCAATTACAAATCCTCTAGGGGCGTAGAAGTAGCAATAATTTAGAGGTAGATGTTTTTGTAATAATAGAGTTGCAGCTACAATTTTTTCTTCTTCATTAATTAATCCAAGATAATAAGGTGTTAAATGTTTTTTTACTTTTGCTAATTCTCCCCATGAAAGAGATTGTAAGAAGTGTGATTTTGTTGGATGATTTTTTACAAATTCATCATATTGTTTTTTTTCTAGATTTTTAAGCTTTAGCATTTTATGACCTCTCTTTCTTCTATTTTTAGTATAACACAAAGGAGTAGTTTCTACCAAAAAGATAATCTTTTATTTATATTTTTTTGTATAACAAAATAAAAACTGATAAATTGAAGTTTTATTTGAGTATCAGTTTCATTTTTATTCATTTTAATATATACTATTTTACATCATGTAAAAGCCGTCTTCTTTTTGAAGATAATCTTTTTTTTCCATTTGTTCTAATTTTGTTATTCGTTCTTTTAGTTTGTTTATTTCTAGTTTTATTTTTGATAATTCGTCTGATTGGAATGGTTGTGTTTGTTGATATGGGTTATACCCATTATATGGATTAGGGATGTATGGATATGGCATTTGATTCATTTTGTCCACCTGTCTTTCGTTTTATTATATGCATATGAATTGGTTCTGTGATAAACTATTTTTGGTTGGTGATTATATGAGACTTAGAAATGTAAAAAATAAGGAAGAAATATTAAAGGCTTGTCCTTATTTAATTTCTGATCCTTGTCAATTTTTAGGAAAATGGCATGAAAAATTTGGAAATTCTAATCCAATTTATGTTGAAATTGGTATGGGGAAAGGAAAATTTATTGTTCAAAATGCTCTTCGTTATCCAGAAATTAATTTTATTGGAATTGAAAAATTTGACAATGTATTGGCAAGAGCTTTGCCTATGATACCTGAAGGAATCCCTAATTTGTATATTATTCGTATGGATGCGATTAAAATTTCTTCTGTTTTTTCTCATGAAATAAAAAGAATTTATCTTAATTTTTCTGATCCGTGGCCTAAAGTTCGACATCATTTACGTAGACTTTCTAGTAAAGTTTTTTTAGAGCAATATGATTTTGTTTTTTCTGAGGGAGGAGAAATTTATATGCGTACTGATAACCAAGAGTTGTATATTTACTCTTTGGAAAGTTTTAGTCAGTATGGATATCAATTAGAGCAAATATCTTTTGATTTGCATCATGATATTCTTCCTAATTTTATTACTACAGAATATGAGGATAAATTTATTCATAAAGGTTTACCTATTTATTCTGTTGTAGCGAAGCGAAGTGTCAAATCAAATGAAAATATTTTACATTTGTAAAAAATTTGATATAATGTAATAAGAGTAGGTGAAATATGAAAAAGATAATTGTTTTGCTCTCTATACTTGTACTATTTGTTACGGGATGTAGTATGTCTAAATTAGATAGTACAAATATTAGTAAGAATATGAAAATTTTGCTTTCACAAAAGAATGTATTATATAATGTCTATTTTGATGGGTATAAATACTATGTTCCTAGAGGAATGAGGTTTAAAAATAAAGAAGAGTATAATGCTTTACTTTATGATCGAGATGGAAATCAATATTATTTGTATGTTGATGCAATTAGTTATTATCATAAAATTAAGAATACATATAAAGTTTCTCCTAATTCTCATTATTCTGAGAGGATTTCTTATCAACATAAGACGGGATATATTCAAATTGATGAGGTAGATGATCAGTATTTTGTTCAATTTGTATTTAACTATGCTAAAATTGAATCTTATGTATCTAAGGAAAAGTTGGTTTCTGCTGTTAATTATATGTGTTATATTCTACGTTCTATTGAATTTAATGATAAAGTGTTGGAAAGTTTAATTGGAGAAAATGTTTTAAATTATAAAGAGGAGAATTTTTCTTTGTTTAAGGCAGATTCTTCTAAGGAAGATTTCTTAGACGTTGTGGATAAGTATGAGGATAAAGATTATAAAAAAGATACTGATCCAGAAGAGTTTGAGTTAGATGAGGGATAAGATAAGAGGTGGACTTATGGGTGTGTTTGAAAAATTGAAAAATGCTTTGTTTGAAGAAGAGTATGTTGAAGTTGAAGAGAAACCAAAAAAAGTGCCAAAAAAAGAAAAAGTTAAGTCAAAGGGAGTAATTAGGGAAAAAGCGAAGGAAGAAAAGCCTATTGCAAAAAAAGTAGTTTTACCTGGAAGACGTGAGGTAAAAGTTGTTGAAAGTGATGAGGTGGAGGAAGAGGCTCTTGAACCGGTTGAACAAG
>CANQFO010000078.1 GCA_947599755.1 uncultured Bacilli bacterium | reverse complement strand
AAGTGGTAAGGCAGTGCGCTCTGACCGCACGATGCGTTAGTTCGAATCTAACTAGGGCAACCAACAAAAAACAAAAGTCCGATCAGGGCTTTTTATCATATTAAAATAATAAAAGAGGTGAAAAAATGACAGAACAAGAAAGAAATGAACTAGCAGAATTACTATTTCCAAATATCACAAAAACAAAACAATATTATGAAAAAAAATATCCAGAAAGAAAAATAAAAAAAGGAGCAATGGTTACTAGATTTGGTCCAAGTCCAACTGGATTTGTCCATATGGGAAGTCTATTTGGTGCATTTTGTGACTACATTTTTGCTCATCAAACTTCCGGAGTATTCTATCTACGAATTGAAGACACAGATCAAAAAAGAAGTATTGAAAACGGAATAGATGGAATATTTAATGATCTAGAAGCATTTCAAATTATTCCAGATGAAAGCGCTAAAAGCAAAGGAAACTATGGCCCTTATATTCAAAGTGAAAGAACTGAAATTTACCAAACATATATCAAAGATCTAATCAAAAAAGGTCTTGCATATCCATGTTTTATGACAGAAGAAGAAATTAATACAATAAGAGAAGAACAAGAAATTAATAAAACAAAAATTGGCATTTATGGCCACTATGCAGTAGATAGAGACTTATCATTGGAAGAAATCAAAGAAAAATTAACAAATAAAGAAGAATACGTTATTCGTCTAAAATCTCCGGGAAATGCAAACAATGAAATTGAAATAATTGATTGTATAAAAGGAAAACTAAAATTTCCAGAACATGATATGGATACCGTATTATTAAAAAAAGATGGTACCCCAACATATCACTTTGCTCACGTTATTGATGATCATTTAATGCATACAACTCACGTAATTAGAGGAGATGAGTGGGTATCAAGTATACCATTACATATTCAATTATTTGATCTTCTTGAATTTGAAAGACCAAAATATGCTCATACTGCTCCAATTACCAAAAAAGAAAATGGTACAATTCGCAAATTATCAAAAAGGAAAGACAAAGAAGCAAAAGTTTCTTATTATGAAGAAGTAGGAATTCCTATTGAAGCAGTGAAATTATATCTTGCTACAATTTTAAACTCTAATTTTGAAGAATGGTACATAAACAATCAAAATAAAAAATTAGAAGAGTTTCAATTTACTTTTGACAAAATGGCAATTGGTGGAACATTATTTGATTTAGACAAATTAAATAATATTGCAAAAACTTACTTTTCACACAAAAATGGACAAGAAATATATGAAGAAACATTAAAATATACAGAAAAATTTGATCCAAAATACCATCAACAATTAAAAGCAAATAAAGAAGATATGATCAAATTTTTAAATATTGAAAAAGATGGACCAAGACCTCGTAAAGATATTTCAAAATATAGTGAAGTAAAAGAAGAATTTTCTTATACAATAGATGAAATATTTGAACAAGAAAATTATCAAAAATATGATGGTACAAAAACATATGATATATCTTTAGCATTAGATTATGTATCAAATACTCTAAATTTAAATGTTGAAAATGATCAATGGTTCCAAGAAATAAAAAAATATGCCGAACAACATGGATATGCAAAAAGCCCAAAAGAATACAAACAAAATAAAGAAGCATACAAAGGACATGTTGGAGATATATGTGAAGCACTAAGAGTCATGATAACAGGAAGAACAAAATCTCCGGATTTATTTTCTATTATGAAAATATTAGGAAAAGAACGAATTAAAAAAAGAATAAAACTATATCAAAAATATACCAATCAATAAAGATGAAAAATCATCTTTTTTTTATAGATAAAAATTTACTAAAAAATCTCAACCATTTAATATTAAAAAAAATAAAAAAAGAAATATTCATAAAAAACACAATTCTATAATACAAATAATAACAAAGCAATAATAAAATAAACCGATAATTCATAAAAAAAAAGAAAAACCACCCAAAAAATTATAAAAATAAACAAATATTCGACAAATAGCACAAAATATCGCCACAAATATTAAAATTTTATTGACTAATTCGACAAAAAGCGATACAATAAACGCAATTTATGTTCTTAGAGGGGGAGAGGTTATGGAAGAGCTAAATATTAGAGAAATATACCATTTTTTTAAAGGAAAAATAATTTGGATATTAATTACAATAGTAGCTATTGTAATCATAGGAAACACCTATACAAAATTAACTAGAGTACCAATGTATCAAAGTACAACTACATTAATATTAGCTAATAAATCAAAGGAAGAAGAAGAATATAACTTTCAATTTAATAAAAGTTTAGTAAACACATATAGTCAAATTGTAAAAAGTAGGACTGTAATATCAAAAGTAATTAATAATTTAAAACTAAAATGTAGTGCAGATGATTTAGCCAATAAAATTATAGTAAGTCCAATACAAGACTCAGAAGTTTTACAAATATCAGTTAGTAGCAAATCAAAAAAAGATGTAGCAAAAATTACAGACGAAGTAGCAAAAGTATTTAGTGAAGAAATTAAAAATCGATTTCAATTAGAAAATATTTCCGTATTAGACCCTGCAGAAGTAGCAGTAAGTCCATATAATATTAACTATTTAAAAGATAATTTAATATATATCATGATCGGATTAATATTATCATGTGGAGTAATATTTATTATGTTCTATTTTGATACCTCAATTAAATCAAGTGAAATAATAGAGGATAAATTGAATCTAACAGTACTTGGTATTGTTCCAATAGAAAATAAGGAGTAGTGAGAATATGTCAACAGATTTAATGATAAATGTTCATCCTAAATCAATTTTTAGTGAATCAATCAAAACAATTCGTACCAATCTAGCATTTTCTGCCATTGACAATACAATGAAAGTAATATTAAATACTTCACCACAAGCTGGAGATGGCAAAAGTTTTATTACCGCAAATTTAGCAATAGCATATGCTCAAGAAAACAAAAAAGTACTAGTAATCGATTGTGATTTAAGAAAAGGAAGACAACATGAAATATTTGAAGTAATGAATGTAACAAGTGGAGGCTACTCAAATTTAATTCTAAATTATAAAGAAGATATCAAGCTAAAAAAATACATTATGGAAACAAACAATAAAAATATAGATTTATTACCAACAGGACCAACTCCGCCTAATCCAGTAGAATTACTAGGAAGTGAAAACAATAAAAAATTAATAGAAAGATTAAAATTGCTATATGATATTATCATTTTAGATTGTCCACCAGTTTTAGGACTAAGCGACAGTCTAATTATGACCAAATATAGCGATGCAAATGTAATTGTAGTTTCAAATAGAAAAACAAAAATTGAAAATTTAGAGCGAACCAAAAAAGCATTTACTCAAGCGAATGCAAAAATAACAGGCGTAATCATCAACAGAGCCTCTGTCAAAGATAATAGTTATTATAGCTATTATTCCGATAAATATTATACAGACTCTAACAAGAAAAAGAGAAAATAATGAAAGATATTCATACTCATATACTATTTGGTATTGATGATGGATGTAGTGATTTAGAAGAAAGTATAAAAATGATCAAAACCGCACAAAATCAAGGAATTACAGATATGATACTTACTCCACATTATATCGAAAATAGTATATATGATTATAATAATAAGAAAAAAAAGGAAATATTTGACAGGCTAGTAGAAGAAGTAAAAAAAGAAAAAATTGAAATAAATTTATTTCTAGGAAATGAAGTATATATTACGGAAAACTGTATGGAATTACTAAAAAAGCAAGAAATCACTACATTAAATAACACAAAATATATATTAATAGAATTTCCACTAGGAAATATGTTTTATAATACAAAAGAAATTATATTCCAGTTAGTGAGAGCTGGATACATACCAATTATTGCTCATCCAGAAAGATATCGTATATTTAAAAGGCACCCAGAACATATTAAAGATTATTTAGGAATGGGAGCATTATTACAAGGAAATTATCAAAGTTTATACGGAAAATATGGAAAAGAAGCAAAAAAAACTTTAATTTATTATTTAAAAAAAGGTTGGATTACTTTCTTAGCAAGCGATTGTCACCATGAAATAAATTTTGATACAAAAAAATTAAGAAAAAAATTGAAATCTCTTGTCAAAAGTGATAGTATGATAGAGGATCTACTACAAAATAACTTCGATAAAATCATGCACGAAGAAGATTTTAGTATTACTAGATAAATATCAAAGAATAATAAATTTGCATATAATTAAGGGGTGAACGTTCGTGGAAGAAACAATAGCAGTAGAAAATATTTGCATAAAAGAAATCATATATTTATTAATCAAACGAATCTTTGATATAATAATAAGCTTAATTGGAATAATGATTTTAATTCCAACAATAATAATCGTAAAAATTGTAACAATAGGGAACAAAGATTATGAATCCATATTTTTTTCCCAAACAAGAATTGGAAAAAATGGAAAAGAATTTCAAATTTATAAATTTAGAACAATGGTCCCTAATGCAGATGAAATTTTATTCAGAACTTTAGAATTAGATAAAATAGCAGCAGAAGAATATTCCAAAAATAAAAAATTAAAAAAAGATCCAAGAATTACCAAAATTGGCAAAATTCTCAGAAAATTATCTATAGATGAATTACCTCAAGTAATTAATGTATTGAAAGGAGACATGTCAATAATAGGAAATCGCCCTTATTTACCAAGAGAAAAAAAGGATATGAAAGAATATTATCATGATATTGTTAAAACAAAACCAGGAATTACAGGGTATTGGCAAGTAAATGGAAGAAGCAATACCTCATTCGAAGAAAGAATAAAATTAGAAAGTTATTATTCCAATCACTATTCTTTAAAACTAGATTTAAAAATTTTCATAAAAACATTTATCGTAGTTTTATTTAGTAAAGGAGCAGCATAAAAAACAAAAAGAAAAACCTAAAAAAAGAATGAAATAAATTTCATTCGCCAACCTCTTTGAGGTTGTTTTCTTTTGTTATATAATTTAGTTATGAT
>CANQFO010000077.1 GCA_947599755.1 uncultured Bacilli bacterium | reverse complement strand
CGGACACAGGTCACAAAGGTTTATGGTCTGGAGAGAAAGCCTATACACGTATCTATAAATCAAAAGTTTTATTAAAAAGGAATACAGAAGTTATGGATAATTTAGGTGTTTGCTCTAATGCAATTGAAGCTCTTTATGAAAAAGGAAAGAGTAAATAATAATAACAAAATTTCCGTTTCAAACTAAATTTATCTTAAAATAATTTTATAAAAAAAATAGTAACCACAAATTACTATTTTTTTTATAACAAAAAATTTGCAATCACCATATAATGAATTACTTTAGATTAAACATGAATCACTTCTTTTTCACTTCAATACTTACAAATAGAAAACATAAAGTAAAAAACACCTTTAAAAAAGTGCTTTTTACTTTATAACTTTCATCAAATTTTTAAATTAATACAAGAATTGTTAAAACAATTAAAAACACAATCAACAACTCAACAATTAATTTCCAAATACTCTTAAGCCATTTTCCATAAGAAACTTCCAAATAAGATAATACTCCCATTAAAATTAAACTAGTTGGAGCAAATAACATCGTAAATCCATACATTGATTGAAAAACAACTCCAACAAGTGGATAATTTTTCGTGTTAGTAACAACACTAGTTAAATAAGGAAGAACACTTTGGAAAGTATAAGATGGATCAGCATTAAACAATCCAGCTAAAATAGCAACAACTGATGAAGTAAATACATTAAATCCCTTAGTTATTCCTAAAATTGCTTTATAAAGTACTAATTGAAAAGGATGATATGTCGTAATAACTAAACAAGTATAAACTAACAAAATAACAAGCGCTGGAGCTAAAGCCTTTTTAACACCTGCTGAAAAGCCATCAAATACATCACTTAATTTAACCTTATAAATAAATGATAAAAATAACGAAACAATTGCTAATACTAAAAACATATCTGTAATTGCCCATGAACCAAATGCATTAACTGTACCAAGCAATCTTCCAAACAATGGAAATCCAAATAATTTAAATTCACTAACAGCAGTTATAGCATCAGCAAATGCATTAATTTTAAACGCATCAGCCCAAGGAATAAATGCTAATACCATAATGATAAAGATGAAAACAAAAGAAATAACAAATGGCCATATTTTTCCTTTTCCTCCAACAAGAACAGGAACATAGCAACCATTATCTTCATTTTTAGATTCATCAACAGATTCTTTTACAACAATAACTTCTTCTTCTTTAACAGCAGCTTTAGTATCTTTTTTATTAGAAGTTGAAGTTTTCTTTGTACTTTTTGTAGTTTTAATCTTACTATCCTTCTCTTTTCCCTTAGAATTAGATTTTTCTTCTTTTACAGAAACCTTCTTAACAGTTTTCTTTTCAGCCTTAATTTCTGATTTTTTACGAATCTCTAATTTTTTGATATACATCATTGTATTAAAGATCAACAAAACTAATCCAAGAACTAAAATAATAATTCTAGATAAAATTTCAAATGTAATATCAAGCTGTAAGGTAGATAGAAGAACACTAATATTATTATAAGCAAAAGTACTACCAGCAATACCAATCATAGTAGAACCAACCAAAGTAAGAGCAACAACTATCTTATCATATCCCATTAACAAAATAATAGAAACAAGCATAGGGAAAAAGATAATTAATGCAAGTTGAACACCACATAAAGATGTAAATATTGCTAACAATATCATAAGAATAGAAATCGTTAACTTAGCTTTCTTTTTCAACTTAGAAGCAATTCTATCCAAAAAATTACGATATGCTGGAATCTTATATAAAATTCCATAAAATCCACCAACAACTAAAATAAATAATGATATATATCCAAAATATGATAAAGATGTAAGTGGATAATTAAATAAGTCAAATAAACCCATTTGAACGCGTCCTTGCTCAGTATACTCACCTGAAAAATAAGCTGCTGGAAAAATCCAAGTAAGTAACATAAACAATAAAATTGTAACAAGAACAACTTTTACTATATTATGTTTTTTCATAATTAACCTCCCATCATAATTATACTACATACACTTTATTTTACAAGCATTTCCACTATTTTTATATGAAATTTTAGTGAAAAAAAGAAGAAATTTTTAAAATAATAATAATAAACTACATTCATTCCTCAAAACAAAAAAAGTAAATATAAGCAAAAAACTTATGATTTACCTTACAATTTTAATCATCTCTTTCTTTAAAAGAGTGAACAACATCACCATTAACTGCATCAATATAAAACTCATAATCATACTGTTGATAATTAAAATCAATTTCATATACAGTTTTACCGTACTTATAATCTAATTCAACACCAATATCATAAATATCTTTTTGCTTTAGACCAACATTATCTAAAGCAATTTTTAAAGCCTCTTCTTTTGAAATATATAGATTACTGTCATCACTATTTTCAACAGAAGAAACATCATTTTTTTTGTTACTAATAGAAAAATCAGAACGATTAAATTCACCCTTTGCAAAAATAACAAAAATTAAAAAAATTAAAAGTACAATAATTAACACCAATGAAAAAATAATAATTTTACTATTTTTATCCTTCATTTAAATTTCTCTCCTAATCATAATAATCGATAATCAACCCTACCCAAACAAATTAATCAAGTGGCTTCATTGTTGGAAACAAAATAACATCACGAATAGACTCAGACTCTGTAAATAACATACACAACCTATCAATACCATATCCAATTCCACCTGCAGGAGGCATACCATACTCTAATGCCTCAATAAAATCCATATCAATATCGTTTGCCTCATCATTTCCCAAATCCTTTTCCGCAATTTGAACCTCAAATCTATCCAACTGATCAATTGGATCATTTAATTCAGTATATGCATTAGCAAACTCTTTTCCTCCGATAAATAATTCAAAACGATCAACAAATCTAGGATCTTTAGGGTTTTTCTTAGTAAGAGGAGAAATCTCTACTGGATGACCGTAAAGAAATGTTGGTTGGATTAAATCTTCCTCCACAAATTTCTCAAAAAACAAATTGATAATATGTCCTACAGTATGCTCATGCTCCAAAACATCAATACCATTATCTTTAGCCAAATCCAACGCTTCCTGTACAGTCATTTCACGAGAAAAATCAATCCCTGTTTTTTCCAAAATCGCATCCACCATACTAATACGTTTCCAAGAACCATCCAAATGAATCAGATGTCCACACCATTCATAATCCATTTTACCAACTACATCTCTAGCAATTGTTTGAAACATACCCTCAGTCAAATCCATCATACCATCCAAATCAGAATAAGCAAGATATGCTTCCATTAAAGTAAATTCAGGATTATGCTTCAAATCCATTCCCTCATTACGAAAAACTCTACCAATCTCATATACAGCTTCTAAACCACCAACTAACAATCGTTTTAATGGCAACTCAAGAGCTATTCGCAAATACATATCCAAATTTTGCGCATGATGATGAGTAATAAAAGGCTTTGCTGCTGCACCAGTAAGAAGAGTAGTCAAAACAGGAGTTTCCACTTCAATAAAACCTTGATTATCCATATAATTTTGAATGGAGCGAATAATCTTAGAGCGCAAAATCATAGTAGATCTCACATCATCATTCATAATCAAATCAACATACCTTCTGCGATACCTCTCCTCCTTATCAGTAAGACCATGAAATTTCTCAGGAAGAGGTCTTAACGCCTTAACCAAATGAGTATACTCTAAACATTTTATTGTAACCTCACCAGTTTTAGTTTTCATCATCTTTCCATAAACACCAACAATGTCACCAATATCAGCCGTTTTAAATAGACGATAAGTCTCTTCACCTACATCATTAATAGAAATATAAATCTGAATGGAACCAGTCTTATCTTTAATAGTAAAAAAAGAAGCTTTTCCCATCCTACGAATAAACATAATTCTTCCTGCCACTCTGGCAGTATCATTCATATTCTCAAACGCATCATGATCAATATCTTGATATTTTTCCTTTAAAGAAAGAGCAAAATCATTTCGATCAAATCGATGACCAAAAGGATCAATTCCCATCTCCCTGATACTCTTAACCTTATCTCTTCGAACTAATTCTTGTTCACTTAATTCTCGCATACTTCTAACTCCTTTACTGTATTAGCTCTAATCACCCTAGTATGAGCAATAACATCATGTAACCCCCTACCGCTCTTACTAAACATTATCATAATACCACTAACAACTATAAATAAATACTGAATTAATTCAACAAATAACGAACTATACATATATATTCCTTTAGTTGCAAAAATCGTAATTCCAAAAACAATCATTTCTGCTAAAATAGAATTAATCAACAAACAACGAAATAACATCTGATTCATTGTTAAATTCTTATCATTAGAAGAAACAATTTTAATTTTCAATATTTTTTTACCAATAGTTTGTCCTCCTTGATAAAATTGATAAACAATAAAATACAATACCTCAAAAAATAAAGAAACAAGAGAAACAAAACCATTTTTCCTAGCCATTTGATAAGCAATATCCATATACTCGGTAAAATAAGTACGTAAACCAATTTCTTCCTGTTGAAACTTTTCCGTCAAATCAACCGCACTATCATTCAATTTAATCATAGAATCATTATCAACAAATGGTACAGTAATAATAGAAACAATAAGTGATAAAATCATTCCATCAATAAAAAACGCAACCAATCTTTGCAAAAACAAAGGTTTATCTAGAACCTCACTATTTTTCATCTAAAAATCCCTCCTTAAACTGATTTAATATAGAAATTATATCACGAATATCAGTAGTTTGATAGATTTTATTTTTTAAAATATTTACCCCATCTATTCCCTTAAAATACCAAGCAATATGATTTCGAATTTCTAAACAAGCAAGTCGATCATCTTTAATTTGTCGTAAATATTGCAAATGTTTCAAACACATATCAATTTTATCAATAACAGATATAGCTAACTCATCCAACCCATCCAAATAACGAATTGTATTTTGAATAAGCCATGGATTTCCAAGCACAGCCCCAAAACATGTCTCCAGACATACGTTTCGG
>CANQFO010000076.1 GCA_947599755.1 uncultured Bacilli bacterium | reverse complement strand
GGATTGTTAATTGGCTTATCTAGACCAAATGCCGCAGAATTTACTTTTTATTTAGCAATTCCAACCATGTTAGGAGCAAGTCTTTTAAAATTAGTGAAATTTGGATTAGCGTTTACTTCTACAGAAATCATAATTTTACTAGTAGGAATGATTGTTTCTTTCTTCGTATCAATAATAGTTATTAAATTTTTAATGAGTTATATTAAAAAACATGATTTCAAAGTATTTGGCTATTATCGAATTGCCTTGGGAATTTTGGTTATTCTTTATTTTAGTTTAATGAGGTAAAAGAATTACAAATAAGTAAAAAATAGTTGACAAAAGTCTTATTTTGCGATATATATAAGTTATCAAATAAAAAACGAAGGAAGGAATAGAATTATGGAACAAGAGAAGAAAAAAAGATTAACCGTAGAAAGCACTTTATTATTAACAGCATTTTTTGGATCATTAGCAGTGGTAGTAGCAGGAGTTGTATACTGGATCTTAAATGTTATGTAAGCAAATAAAATAAAAAAAGACATGGAGATTTTTCCATGTCTTTATTCTATTTTACGATTTGGTTTATCAGAAGTATTGGAACATAATTTTTCGTACTCTTTACATTTGATTTTGTAATCCATTTGCATACATAAATAACGATAATAGCTATAAGCTTGCTCATATTGCATCATAGGATTCAAAAAAGGATCTTTATATAGTTCATTATTTGTCTCCATCCCATTTGGTGGAGGCATATTATAATCCATATAAGGAGGCATAAAACCTTGATTTAAATCTCTTTCCATTTTTCATCAACTCCTTGTTCTAATATATGAAAAAAACCAAAAGATAGAACACTATAGGTCAAAATTAAAGAAAGGGAAAAGATGAATAAAGGCATAGGTATAAAAGGCAGCAAGTAACCCATGAAGTAATTTTCCATAGAGATAAGGTTTAATAGACAGATCACTTTTGGAAATAATACTCCAAACTTGAAGAAGAATCGAGATTCCTCCAAAACCAAGTAAAAAGGCTGTAAAAATAAGATTATAAGAAATCTTTTTAGAGGCAATGGAAGAAATCGTACTAATACCGTTAGTAATTTCTAATATTCCAGTTAGTAATCCTTGTATAAAATTCGGATCGATATGCAAAACCTGAAAAATAGGACTTAGTAACAAAGAAAGTTGGGAAAGCAAACCACTAGCTTTCAAAATAGAAATTATACTAGAAAAAATAACGACAAACCCACCAATTAAAAGAATCGTAGAAATACTACTCGTAATGCTTTCTGCTAAAATTTCTCCTAAATTAGAAAAAGAGGCAAATTTTTTTTGTTGCTTGGAAGAATGCGAGCTTACTTTTTGAAAAGTTACTTGATCTTTTTTCCAATAACGAAAAAGGAAGCCAACACTAATACAAGCAAGTAGATGCGTGATGAATAATAATAAACCAATGGTACTATTGCCAAACATAAAAATACCAACCGTTCCAATAATAAATAAAGGACCAGAATTATTGGTAAAACTAAGTAATCTTTCACATTCTTCTTTACTACAAATATTATTTTGTCTTAAATTAACAGCAATTTTAGCCCCTACTGGATACCCACTAAGAATTCCCATAATAAAAGCAAAAGCACCTTCTCCACGAATATGGAATAATGGTTTCATATAAGGATTAAGGATTCTACCTAATATAGTAATTATGTTGGTATGCATTAATAATTCTGTGGCAACAAAAAAGGGAAAAAGAGAAGGAATTACATTATTAGCCCAAAGTAACAAACCAGATTTTACTGCTGGAAGATTACTTTTAGAAAAAATCAATAAACACAAAGTAAAGCTTAAGAATAAAAGTGATAACAAATTTCTTTTTAACTTTACAACATAAATACCTGGCTTGATCATTTTTTATAAACCTCTTTTCTAAAAATGCTATAATATAAGTATATTTTTCAAAAAAGAGATTATGAATTTAAGAAAGAATAAAAGAAATATACAAACAAAAGAGGTTTACTTCCATAAGAATTAAATCTTTTTATTATATATAGAAGAAACAAAGATCTTTTACCAAGGGTGTGAATATTTTTAAAATTGTATCAAAACACCCCGTAATTACAATTGACAGATAAACAAAAAAGTTATATTATATTAGACAATGGAATATTTTGTATAATAGAATAGAAAATAAAATTAACATTAAAATTTACTAGATAATAATGTTTTAGAAACCACAAAAAATTGGTATAAAGAGTAGTGGGAACCTAATTAATAAGGAGGTTTTAGCTATGGTTAAAAGCAATGATTTATTTAATAGAAGAATACCTGAAATAGAAACATTAAATATGTGGAAAGAGCATGACTTTATTGACTCTCCTTTTGTTGAAATTCCTCACATTGTAAAACTTGGTAAAGAAACTAAAATAATTGTTGATTTGAAATATCCAAAACTTGGTATGCAAAATGCAATTAAAAAATGTCTAATTAGGAAGGAAGTATTCGAAAGATTACTCATTGCTTGTACTATATTACCACAAGGTTTAGCTTTTAGAATATGGGATATATATAGAACATGGAGTCTTCAAAATGAACTTTATTATGTATATAAACCAGATATCATTAAACAATTTAATTTAGAAAATTTATCATTAGACGAGCAAGATAAAATAATAAGTAATTATGTTTCTATACCAAACAAAGATGAAGTATTACCACCGTTACACATTACAGGTGGTTCAGTCGATTTAACGATAACAGATTCAGTAACTGGCAAAGACCTGAATTTTGGAATAGAATTTGATGATTTTTCTGATTTAACCAATACGGCTTCCTATGAAAAAGAAAATTTAGATGGACTTGTTAGAGACAATCGTAGGTTATTATATAATATAATGATAGAATCAGGTTTTACCAATTTACCATCTGAAGTTTGGCATTATGATTATGGTAATAGGTCATGGGGATACTATAAAAAGAAACCAGCAATTTATAAAGGAGTTCTTGAGATTGATAAAATACCATCAATCATTTCGTTTAAAGAATTTATTGCTGAATTAGAAAAAGAAAAAAATGAAATTAGTATGGAATTGAAGAAATATCAATGGGATTATGCAGATAGCTTTGAAAGATAAATGATATAGAGTAGTAAAAATTCACACTAATAATATAGAAGGATAATATAAGTAACCGTTGTTTACTATAAAGATGGGAAGTGACTAAAATAGAAACATATATAGACAATTTAAAAATTAATTATATAAAAAAAGGTACTGGAAAAACTGTTCTTATTCTTCCTGGCTGGGGAACAGTTATAAATACTTATCATACATTACTGGATTCCATTTCAACTTATGCTAATGTGTTGTGTTTAGATATGCCTGGATTTGGAAAATCGGATGAACCTAAAAATAGTTGGAATTTGGATGATTACATTACATTTATAACGAAGTTTATTAAATCTCAAAATATTAATGAATTAGATGTGATAGGACATTCTAATGGTGGTAGAATAATCATAAAATTAATGAGCAAGAAAGATTTAAGCTTTAAAATAAATAAAATCATTTTAATCGGAAGTGCAGGAATCGTTCATAAAAAAACAATGTCACAGATAATTAGAATTAAAATTTTTAAATTTTGCAAAAAAATGGCACAGATTAAACCAATAAAAATGATTTTTCCAAATCTTTTAGACAAAGTAAAAAATCATTTTGGTTCAGCTGATTATAAAGAGGCAAGCCCAATCATGAGAGAAACTATGGTAAAGTTGATTAATGAAGATGTTAGAAGTTTTTTACCAAATATTAAAGTACCTACTTTATTAATATGGGGAGAAAATGATACAGCAACTCCTATAGAGGATGCAGAAATGATGGAACAAATGATTCCAGATGCAGGTCTTGTTAAAGTCAAAGGATGTTCACATTATGTTTTTTTGGAGAATCCCTCATATGTAAATATAGTAATTTCAAATTTTCTAACTGGAGGAAATAATGGAAATAATAATTAAAATAGAATTAATTGTCAACCTAGTTTTGCTTTTATTATTTTATATGCATATGTTCCAACTAAATTCATATTTTTTTAAAAAATATATAAATTGGATGAAAACAAATGTCAAGAAAATTTTGTTGAGAATCATTGGTATATTAATTCCATCGCTAATACTATTATTTAATAATAATCTTGCTAGGATAATCTCTATTATAATTTTGGCAATTTCAATTTTAGCTAATCTACCAAAAAGCAAAGCAAAAATACCACTAAAATATACCAATAGAGTGATTAGAATGGTTGTAACTCAAGCCATATTAATTATAATTACTTGTATAATTAGTAATAATTACATAACTTTTGGAGTATTAAATATAATAGCATTTAGTTTATGTATTATTGCCAATATAATTAATTATCCTATAGAATACGCGATTAGAAAATATTATATTAAGGATTCCAAAAAAATATTGAAAAATATGCCCAATTTGATTGTTATTGGAGTAACAGGAAGCTATGGTAAAACAAGTGTTAAAAATTTTTTAGTAAAAGCATTAAGTGCAAAATATGAAGTTTTAACGACACCTAAAAATTACAATACTACAATGGGAGTAGTTAAAACAATAAGGGAAGAACTAAAACCGATTCATCAAATTTTTGTATGTGAAATGGGAGCAACGAAAATAGGAGATATAAAAGAGATCTGTGATATTGTAAATCCTAAACTTGGAGTTATAACTTCTATTGGACCACAGCATTTAGAAAGTTTTAAAACAATGGATAATATAATTAAAACAAAATTTGAATTATATGATTCAGTTAATAAAAATGGTGGAATAACATTTTTAAATTATGATAATGAGTATCTTTCTAAACAAAATAAAGCGAATACTTTAACTTATGGAATGAATAATGAAAAATTAGATTATAATGCTTATCATTTAAAGTCATCATCGCAAGGATTATCTTTTACCATAAATAATGTTGATTTTAAAACGAAACTGATAGGAAGACACAATATTGTCAATATTACCGGAGCAATTGCAGTAGCAAATTATTTAGGAATACCTTTAGAGAGATTAGTTCCTCGCATTAGAGAAATTAAAAGTGT
>CANQFO010000075.1 GCA_947599755.1 uncultured Bacilli bacterium | reverse complement strand
CACCATGACCAATTTCTCTACGCCCTGGCGCACCATATCTTCCTGTTTCTCCCACAGAAAATTGAGGAAAATTATAATGAAGCATAAATCTTTTTTGATCTTCCATGCTTAATCCATCAATAATTTGATGTTCATTTAAAGCTCCTAATGTAGTAACAGATAATGCTTGAGTTTGCCCACGAGTAAATAGTGCTGACCCATGTGTTCTTGGAAGTAAATCAATATCAGTTGACAATTTCCTAATTTCATCCATTTTTCTTCCATCTGCACGAATTTTTTCCTTAACAACAATATTTCTAAACAAAGTATATTCGATTTCTGATAGTACAATATTAACTTTTGCGATAATCTCTTTTAATTCTAATTCTTTTACTTTATCCTCATTTTCTTTTGTATATAATTCGATTACTTCTTCTTTAATTTGATCAATTGTACTATACATTTTTAATTTATCTTTGATTCTTAATGCCTTGTCCATCTTTTTGGTAACTAATTTTTCAATTCTTGTTCTCATTTCTTCATCTGGAGTTAACTTCTCATATTCCATTTTTTCATTACCAATTTCTTTGATGATTTTTTCTTGGAATTTAATTAGTTCTTTTACTGCTTTATGTCCAAACATTAATGCTTCTAACATTATTTCTTCGGATACTTGTTTTGCACTAGATTCTACCATATTAATTGCATCTTTTGTACCCGCAACAGTTAAATCTAAATCCGATATTTCTAATTCTTCTGGGGTTGGATTAATGATAAATTTTCCATTTACTCTTCCTACTTTTACTCCAGCAATTGGACCATTAAAGGGAATTTTTGATATACATGTTGCAATCGATGAGCCTAACATAGCAGTTAATTCTGGTGAACAATCCTGATCAACAGATAATACTGTTGAGATAATTTGTACTTCATTTTTAAATCCCTCTGGAAATAATGGTCTCATTGGACGATCAATCATTCTTGCAGCCAAAGTTGCCGCCTCACTTGGACGTCCTTCTCGTTTAATAAATCCTCCGGGAATTTTTCCTACAGAATAAAGTTTTTCTTGATAATTTATGGTTAATGGAAAAAAGTCAGATAATAAATTTACTGTTTTAGAAACTACTGCAGCACTTAATACTACGGTATCGTTATATCTAACTAAAACGGCTCCATCTGCTTGTTTTGCAAGTTCTCCATGTTCTACTATAATTTTCCTTCCATGAAAATTTAATTCAAATTTCTTTTTTTTCATTATTTACCTCTTCTCTCTTATTTCTATTGTTTTTTGAGCTTTTTCTTAGGATTTTTTCTATAAAAAAAGACACCAAAAACAAGTGTCTACTTTCTTAAACCTAATTTTTTAATTACTTCACGATAGCTTTGAATATCTTTTTTTGCTAAATATTGTAACATATTTTTACGTTGTCCAACTTTTTTTAAAAGACCTCTACGTGAATGATAGTCATGAATGTGTATTTTTAAGTGTTCTGTTAAGTCATTTATTTCTTTGGTTAGAATTGCAATTTGTACTTCTGCAGAACCTGTATCTTTTTCATTTCTAGCAAATTCTTTAATAATTTTTGCTTTTTCATCTTTTGTTAATGCCATTATTACACTTCCTTTCTTCATATTGATTCACCAAAACTAAGTAAAAAGTCGGAAATTCTTTATACCTGGAATTGGTAAGTAATTGTATTATACTATGACTTTTTTTCTTTTGCAATCTTTTTTTCTTTTATTGTCAAATGAGTATGTCAATTTTTTTTGATTTTTTATTTTTTTGTTGCTATTTCTTTTTTTTTATTTTGAATTGTGATATGTTAGCATTGGTGATATTGTATGAAAAAAGAAAGGATTATTCCTATTTTTAAATTATTATTTTTATTTTTTTGTTTTTACTATAGTTCTTTATTGCAGCTTATTCCCATTTATCTTTTTCATCTTGATATTAAGCATATTAATGGAACTATGTCTGTTGCTTTAAGTACTTTTTCTAGTTTGGTTTTCGCTATATTCTTATTTTTCTTTTATCGAAAAGATTTAAAAAAAGAATGGAAAACTTTTAAAGATAATTTTTTTAAAAATATTGATATTGGCATTAAATATTGGTTATGTGGATTATTAACCATGATGGTTTTTAATCTCATTTTAATTTATCTTTTTCATTCTGGACAAGCTAATAATGAAAAAGCTGTACAAAGTATGATTTCTTCTTTTCCTCTTCTTATGGTATTTGCTGCTGGAATATTAGCTCCTTTTGTTGAAGAACTTGTTTTTCGTAAAAGTTTTAAAGATGCTCTTTCTAAACCAATTGTTTTTATTCTATGTTCAGGATTTGTTTTTGGATTAATGCACGTCATAAATAATTGTTCTAATTTCTTGGATTTCCTTTTTATTCTTCCTTATGCAAGTTTAGGAGTCTCTTTTGCTTGTATGTATGTTAAAACAGATACTGTATTTACTTCTATTAGTATGCATATGTTGCATAACCTTTCTTTAGTTTTATTATCTATTTTTTAATACAGTTGTACTTTACTTCTGTATTTTTTATTTGTTATGAAAGTAATCATTTTTTTATCAATTTAAATAGATGATTATTTTTTTGATTATTTAAGATTTTTGTATAAAAAAACAGCTAATTGCTGTCTATTCCTCTTTTTATTTTTTTATCAATTAATGCTAATCCTATGCAAATCATGGATTGAATGATCAATACAGTAAAATAGGAAATCCAAAAATCTTCTTCTATTATTAATTTTAATTCAATTAATGTATAAAACATATAAAATGTAATTAAGGAAAACATATAAGTTAAAAATGTCATAAAAAAAGGTTGTTCTGTATTTCCTAATAAGAAATTATAAATTAATAGATTAATAAATTGACTGACTACATAACCACAAAATTGACCATTGACTAATGAAATGGAAAAATTTTTCCCTAATATAAAATTTACCATTATACAAAATATAATCATTCCTATTCCTGATACAGATATTGCAACTATACTTCTTTCTGAACCATATTTTTTTGTAATATAGTTTGTGAGTAAATAAATGAATGGTAATAAAAATATAGCATATGTTACAGATAATCTATCAATTTGAAATGAGTAATTTTTTAATGATTCTATCAGAATTACTAATGTTGCTAATAATAAGATATAAATCCAACTTTCTTCATATTGTTCATTTTTGATTTGTTTTTTCCTTTTTGTCATTTTTTTCCACCCTTCTTATTTTTTTTATTTTATCATAAAAATTATGTTTGTTGAAGTATTTAATCTTTTTTTATTTGATCAATAATATCTTCAATGTGTTCTCCATATTCAATTGATGTATCATAAATAAATTTCAACTCTGGTGTATGTCTAATTTCTACTCTTTCTGCTAATTTTCCTCTAATGAAGGGAGCTGCTTTATTTAAAGCTTTTAGGGTTTGATCTTTTTTTACCTCGTCTAGTACGGTAAAAAATACTTTTGCATAACTTAAATCGTTTGTTGTTTCTACTCCTGTTATGGTTACAAATTTAATATCTTCATCTTTTATTTCTGTCATTATGATTATACTAATTTCTTCTTGAAAAGTATGATTTAATCGTTCAATCTTAATATTTGGCATAACTTATTCCTTCTTTCCTTTTTAGTATACCAAATAATTTTATGAATATCTACTAATTCTTCTTTACCCTAATTTTTTATATTTCTAATTTTATTCTTATTTTTGCTAACCTGAATGTTTTTCTTTTACTTATTTCTTATGCTTGTATATAATTTATTGTATGACTATAATCAGATATTGTAACAGGATTGGTTGGTAATGTTGTTAAATCATTAGTTATTCCAAATACTAGTCGCATTACCCTTGTTGATCCTACTGCTAATAATTCATTTTTAAATTCATTCATATCTTTATTTGTAGAAACATCTTTGAATTCTTCTATTAAGTGTGATTTAATTAAATTAACATCTTCTGTAGCTGTAGAACCAGATCCTGTAAGTTTAGGAGTAGTTTTTGTATAACCAGAAAATTTTGCTGCTATTTGTCCAGCATTCTTAATTGTTATATTACACCCAACATAACTATATGGAACTTTTAAGACAATATTAGAAATCGTAACTGTTGTATCAGTAAATTTAACTTCTCCATGGGTTGCATAATTATTATCACTACAACTAACATTTGTAATTTTTACATTCCATGAAGTTTTAGTATCCTGTACTGTTGTACTCGTTTTAATCTGTAATTGTTGACTTAATGCTGCATAGGCAATACTTATTCCTATTATGGATATAAATATTGCTACAATGATATATGTTTTGATATGGTCCTTTTTCATGTAAACCTCCTCTAGAATTCAATAAATTTTTTATATTTATTCTTATTCTAGTTTCAGTTTACACCCCCCCCAAGGTTTTGTCAATCATACATTTGTTTGTTTTAAATTTAAAAATTAATGCAAGATTGAATTACTCTTGCATTTTTAGTTATGCTTGTTCGAAGTTAATCGTTGCTACAGCGGAAAAAGGTACAGGATTAGTTGGTAAGGTAGGCATTGTACTATTGATACCATATTGTATTAATATCTTTTTTTCTGATCCAGAAGGTATGGTATCTCCAATTTTAACATCAGCAGTTGGACTATCCCATTTAAAAACTCTCCATAGATTTTCGTTAATTAATTTTTGATCTGAAGTAGTATTTATTCCCGAAGCTGTTGGCCATGTTACATTTGCAGATGATATTTTTGCATCTATTTCTCCTTTATTTTCAATAATAAAAACACAAGCAAAATTATCTCCTGGGGCTTGAAATTTAAAATTAGACAGGGTAAATGTTGTTCCGGTAATTTCAACTGTACCTAATATAGCATGACCTTTTGTATAACATGAATCTTTACTAATCACGATATTCCAAGATGTTTGACTAGATTGTACGGTTGTACTCGTTTTGATCTGTAATTGTTGATTTAATGATGCATAAGCAATACTTATCCCAATAATAGAGATAAATATAATTAAAATAATATATGTTTTAATATGATTTCTTTTCATGTAAACCTGGTACCATATAAGTGTAATATCTAATTCATTCAATTGAATTGACTATTACACTCTTTTTAAT
>CANQFO010000074.1 GCA_947599755.1 uncultured Bacilli bacterium | reverse complement strand
GACTAAAATAAAAACAGTTGAACGACTTAATGTCTATATACATATCAAATAGACATTTCATTTTTCAATTAAATTATTTTTGATAATTTTATGAAAATATAGACTTTTCATCAGAAATTTGCTACAATAAAATTAAGGTAGAGATTAAACTCAATCGAAAGAGGAGATGAAAAAATGAAAAAAAAGAAAAATGTAGTTCTATTGCTCATCAGTCTAATGATTTTTCCTTTTATGCTAACAGAAGTAAAAGCAGCAAGTGCTCCATATAATTGGATTGTTGATGGTGAAACAGTAGATACAACAAATGCTAATGGAACAGCTACACTGACAAAGGATAGTACCAATATTGTATTAACTTTAAATAATTACAATGGAGGACCACTTGAATTAAATTGTTATGGTACAGCACAAAGTGGGTTAACATTTACAATTCACCTAATTGGTGAAAATTCAATTGCAACAGAAGAAGGAACAGGAATTGCATATAATTATGAAAATAAGATTCAATTTACAGGAGATGGAAAATTAACGATTAAAGCTCCACAACCTATTTCCTATGAAAATTACGCAACAAAACTTTATATCAGTCCTTCTGAACAAATTTATACTGATACCCCTAATGAAATACAGGAGTCAAACACAATTTCTGGTTCTAAAGATAAAGAAGAATCAAATAATAACCAAGCAACACAACAGGTTGAAAAATCAAGTGCTACAGAAAATCATATTATTTTATATATTGTAGTAGGCGGCTATGTTTTATTAAGTTTAATAGTTATTATTTATTTAATGATTCAAAATAAAAAGAAAAACAATCTATAATTCATTCCTGAATAAAAGTCAATAAAATATAATGAACAAACTAAAAATGGTTTGTTCTTTTTTCTGCCCATACATAGCTATTTTTTAGAAAGAAAGTAAAGAAAAATAGTGTAAATGAATGAAAACTGAATTCCAAATAAAAATTAGCGTTTATCTGTAAAAATATTTCCACTCTTTACGATCAAAAAAAAGCATGCTACAATGGAATAAGAAATAAGAGGTAAGGAGTGTAAGCAGTATGAAGCATTTAATAGACATAAAAGATTTATCAGTAGAAGAAATAGATGAATTAATGAAAGTAGCGAAAGATATCATTACCAATCCTAAAAAATATGCTCATCAATGTGACGGTAAGATCTTAGCTACTTTATTTTTTGAGCCAAGTACAAGAACAAGACTTAGCTTTGAATCAGCAATGTTAAGACTAGGAGGAAATGTTTTAGGATTTTCAGAAGCATCATCTAGTTCTGTTTCAAAAGGAGAAAGCGTCTCAGATACTATTAGAGTAGTAGGAAATTATAGTGATATTATTGTCATGAGACATCCAAAAGAAGGATCTCCATTAGTCGCATCAGAAAAATCTAAAGTACCTATCATTAATGCTGGTGATGGAGGACATAATCATCCAACTCAAACATTAACTGATTTGTTAACGATAAAATGTGAAAAAGGTAGATTAGATAATTTAACTATTGGTTTATGTGGAGATTTAAAATTTGGACGAACTGTACATTCTTTAATTACAGCCATGTCTAGATATAAAAAAATAAAATTAGTACTCATCTCACCACAAGAACTAAATTTACCAGACTATGTAAAAAAAGAAATCATTGAAAAAAATCATATAGAATATGTAGAAACAAATGATATTGAAGAGTATATGGATCAATTAGATATTCTCTATATGACTAGAGTACAAAAAGAAAGATTTTTTAATGAAGCAGATTATATCAGATTAAAAGATTATTATATTTTAAATCAAGAAAAATTAAAACATGCCAAAAAGGATTTATGTATTATGCATCCGCTCCCTAGAGTAAATGAAATTGCTACCGATGTAGATGAAGATCAAAGAGCTTGTTATTTCAAACAAGCAAATTAT
This sequence comes from uncultured Bacilli bacterium, assembly GCA_947599755.1. Classification (GTDB taxonomy): domain Bacteria; phylum Bacillota_I; class Bacilli_A; order RF39; family UBA660; genus CANQFO01. The sequence continues at coordinate 3,207 of CANQFO010000074.1, read as the reverse complement.
GGCAAATATATTAGAATGGCCTTAATACTAAAAATGTTAGGAGAAAAAGAATGAATATAGATACAATAAAAAATGGATATGTAATTGATCACTTAAAAGCAGGAAAAGCAATGGAAGTATATAAATTATTAAATTTAGAAACCCTAGATTGCCAAGTAGCAATTATTACTAATGCCAAAAGTAATAAAATGGGAAAAAAAGATATTATTAAAATTGATAAAGTAATTCATATTGATTTAGATAAATTAGGATTTATTGATCCAAATGTAACCGTAAATATTGTTAAAAATGATAAGATTGAAGAAAAAAGAAAACTATCTCTTCCTAAAAAAATAATCAATGTCGCAACATGCAAAAATCCAAGATGTATTACTTCAATAGAAAAGGATCTAGATCAAATTTTTATTTTAACTGATGAAGAAAAAAAGATTTATCGATGTAAATATTGTGAAGCCAGTTTAAAGGATTAAAAGGAGAATAAAAATGAATCAATCACAAAAAGATTATATTGAGATTACAAATGATAAAAATGAAACAAGAAAGGTAGAAGTAGTTGCTCTTTTTGATTTAGAAGGATGGGAAAGTCATTATATTATTTATAAAGAATTAGATAATAGTCACTATTATTTAGCAAAATATCAAGGAGAAGAAATAATCAATTTAGATACAAATATAACAAAAGAAGAATATGATAGGGCCAATGCTATTTTTAAAGGAGTAATGAAAGAATGAAATTAGAAATCAATCCAGAAGACAAAAAAGCGAATTTATCTCTTCTAAAAGAAATGGAAAAACAGGGAAAACGAGTAATTATAGGTGGTCTAGCATCAATAATGTTATTTTCAGGATGGACTCCTCCAGAACAAGCCCAAGCGAAAACCGTACATCAAGAAGAAATCAATGATATGCTTGATACTCAAGATCCAACAACAATAGTAGATATTCCAGAAAGTTATTTATATGAAGTTTTAGATGCCTGCAATAAGGAAGAGGGCGACTTAATTACCATAGGTGATTTGCAACAAATAGGAAACAATGGAGAGGATATCTATTTTAATATAGACGATAATTCTTCATTAGAATGGTTAAATTACTGTACGAATATTAAAAAATTAACGTTAATCATTTCAACAGATGATATTAGTGTTTTAGAAGAGGTAAAAAAACTTGATAACTTAGAAAAGTTAAATGTTTATTCTGTGCATAATGTAACTTTAACACAAAAAAATTCCCAATGGCTAAAAGAAAGTCCTAAATTGAAAGAATTACATTTATTAGGATGTTATGTTGAACCTGGAGTATTGGAAAATTTAACTAATTTGCAAAAATTATCATTATTAGATGAAAGTAGTAAAGAAGTAAATTATGAAAAATTAACTTTTTTAAAAGAATTAGAATTTTTAAGTGATCAACCTTATGAAATTGCTATTGGATTTACTAAAAAAGATTATGATACATTAGTAAATCATGGAGTAAAAATATCTTTTGAAGAAGAAACAAAAAATAAAGTATTAGAAATTAATGAAAGATTAGAAAAAATAGTACAATCCTTAAATTTGAGTGAGAATAGTACGGATCAAGAAAAATTAGATGCTATTTTAATTTATATATTAGATAATTTAACATATGATGAACAAGTATCCGAAGCAATAACGCAAAATATTGATCATGAAAGTTTAACTGAAAGTTTTTATGAAGGTGGTACTTTATATGGAGCCTTAGAAAAAGACTCTTCAATTTGTGGAAACTATGCAGCAATGTTAGAAGCTTTAGCAGAAAGAACAGGATTACAAACTAATTTTTTATATAGTGATAATCATGCTTGGAATTTAGTAAAAATAGAAGGAGATTATTATTATGTAGATGCAACTTGGTTAGATGGAAATAAAGTAGAAGTTGAAAAAAATGAAACTGTCTATGATGAAGATGGAAATTTAATTCAAATGAATATTAGTTGGGATCAAATTGCAGCACAAGAAGCAATAAAAGAAGGAAAAACAGATGAGTTAGAATGGTATATGGAAGATCCTATCAATTATCAAGAAGAAACTAAAGAGGCAAAAGAATCTCATGAAGCAAATAACATACCTGACTATATCACATTAAGGCCAATTAAAAAGCAAAAACAAGCAAATCCTGAAACTAAATCAGAAGAAACTATTGTTCAAGAAACAAAAGAAGAAGATATATCTAGTGTTGAGACAGAAAAACAAGAAGAAAAAGCAAAAAAAGAAGAAACTCAAACAGAACAAAAAGAAGAAGTAGAAAATCAAAAATTTGAAATTCAAATTGGAAATAAAAAATGGATTATTGGTGGTGCAGTAGTAGTAGGAATAATGACTGCATTAGGAAGTGCAATTGGAATTCATCACAGCAAAGAAAAAAAGAGAAGAGAAAGAATCAAAAAAATGCATCAATCTATGAATAGTAATTATTCGTATAATGATTATGGCAATTTCAAAAAGTACTAAAAAAGAAAAAATTATATTTAGATATTAGAATCAAAATGTAAAAAATAGTTTCTAAACTTTAATAGAATATTTATTGAACATTTTGATTATTTTCTTTTAAATTAGTATTTTTAGTTGATAAAAATAATTAATTGACAAAATCTTAATTTTGTAAATATAATATATGAAATAGGGAGGAAATCGGATAAAAATGTTGGTGAAAGAAATAAAAGAAGACTTAAAAAAATTAAAAGCAGAATATGGAGATAGTATAGTAATTGAGCAATTAGAAAGAAATGTGTTGCAAGTGAAAAACCCAGAATTAAGTTATTTTTTTGTTACTGAAATTGAGGGATCAGATAAAAGAGCTCATGAACAGGTAATCCTTGATAGTAAAAATCTATGTTATAATTATTGCTATGCCCGTTATATCGAAGGAGCAGATGTCAAGGCTCATGGTCAAGTAATCCTTGATAGTAAAGATTTAAAATATAATTATAAGTATGCTCATGATATAAAAGGATCAGATAAAAAGGCTCATGGTCAAGTAATCATTGATAGTAAAGATTTACTATGTAATCATTTGTATGCTCATGATATAAAAGGAGCAGATGTCAAAGCTCATGGTCAAGTAATCATTGATAGTAAAGATCCAGAATATAATTATAAGTATGCTCATGATATAAAAGGAGCAGATATCAAAGCCCATGGTCAAGTAATCATTGATAGTAAAGATTTAAAATATAATTATTGTTAT
>CANQFO010000073.1 GCA_947599755.1 uncultured Bacilli bacterium | reverse complement strand
CAATTCTTTTTTTACTTTTTCAATTAGATTTTCATCTTCTGTTACATATTTTCCATTTGTTCTTTCTGTATAAATTAACTTTTCGTTTTCTAATTCTACTAAGGCTTTTTGCATTGTATTGGGATTCACCTTCATAGTAAGTGCTAGTTCTCTTACAGAAGGAATTTTTTGTCCTTTTTGAAATTTACCAGAAACTATTTGAACTCTTATTATTTCCAATAATTGAATATAAATTGGTCTTTCATTATCAAAAATATAATCCATAATTATCTCCTTTCTTCACTGTATTACTTGCATAATACAATAATACTGTTCTTCTTTTATTTTGTCAAGATTTTTTATCATTTTTCTATTATATATAAAAAAGCAAGTGTTAATCCCTATATCTTACTTGCTCATAAAATTTATCATTTGTCATTTTTTCTTTACTGTTTATCTTTTTGAATCTTCGGATATTTTTTCATTGCATCACTTACTTCTAGTTCATCTAATATATTCAGGACAACAATAGCTATTTCCATACTAACACCTACTGTCTTACAAACTAAATTGATTAGTTTCTTCATATTATTCTTTTTCATGGTGAATTTCAAAAATATATTGCAAATTCATAAAAAAATAAAAAAGTGCAAAGTTTAATTGAGAAACATTTGTACTTTTAAATTGCAAAAATAACTAAATGAGTATAGGGACAAAATTAAATCAATTATGATACACAAAAGAAGTGGTTCAATGTCAAGTAGTATTGGTGGAACCAAAAACTAATCATGAATGAATCATTTCTCTCTTTTGTCATTTATACAAGATTTTCAATCAATATTCAATGGATAATCTGCTACTATATTTATCATTTTAACCAATATTTATCTTATAAAGTTATATCCAATTCCTATGATAAACCCACAAAAAAATGTTATCATTAGTGCTAAATTTAGGGTACTAATGGATTCCTTATTGCTAGGATTTGGATTACTTTTTTTTACTAAAACAGGTCCTTTCGTTTGATTTTTATTGGTATTGGATTGATTCATTGATTGACTTTCTTGAATATTGTTTGCTGATTGGATAGTGTATCATTAGTGTTGTTATTCTTGAAATTTTATCTTATTTTATGTATTTTATTGTTGATTACTTGGAAATAGTGAACCCCATTTCTTGGACAAAGAAACGGGGTTCATATTAGAATATAGGCTTTTTTTATTATCCCTTTAATTTTTTTCATATGCCTTATATAAAACTCCTTTGACTGCATCAGGATGAGCTTTAAATATATCGGTATTACTTGTTGGCCAAAAGATTTCTCCTTTTCTAGTAAAGTCTGGTAGTTCTTCCTCTCCTCCCTCTTTCATCAATCTTTGGATTTCACGCACATATTTTAGTGGATCATCTTTTTCACTCATTTATTTTCCTCCTTTTTTCTTTTTGTGACTTTGATTTATTATTTTAACATTGACCTTTTAGTTATGCAACATATTTTAATCAGACCTTTTCGTGATCAATTTTTTCCCTCAGTGTTATCTTAGTCTTCCAATATTATTTTGAGCATCTAAAATTTCTTCTTCAGACATACCTAATGTTTCAAAAATAGATTCTTCTTTAGAGTTAATTGGTAAATCTTGAATAATTTGAGATTTTATTAAATGATAAGTACTATTCTTATCATTATTAAAGATATTATCATAATAATTTTTTAAATATTCTATATATTCCTCATCAGTTTCATATATATCTCGATCATGTGGCTTTTTCATATTAGTACCCGCTATATATTCTTCATCAAAAACTTTAATATTATCAGTACTATTATCATCTAAAGGTTCTTCTCTATTATCATCAAAAATATTAATTGGATTTTCTATATCATGATTAATTTTAATCGGTTCAACATCTATTAAATATTGATTCTCATAACGTAATAGATGATTATCTTCATCATAATTAATCAAAATTTGTGGTGTTATATCTTTAAATGTATTTCTATAATTTAGAGAATCTTCCACTTCAGTTATTATATTTCTTAATTCTTCTTGGGTTAAATTTGGATTCTCTCTTAATTCAACATTCTTTATTGCTTCTTTCAATATATTCGGATCTATTGCTTTGAGAGTATTATTTCTATTTAATTCATTTATTAAATTCTTATATTCATCCCAAGAAGAAATATTATAACCCATTAATTTTAACATCGTATATGTATACCCTCTTGGATCATAAAAAGTATTATAATATTCTTGAATAGGAGATTTTGAATGATGTATATGATTATTTAGTGTTTCTTCATCTAAAACCAATGTTGCTGGAATAGTAATAAATTCTTTTAATTTTAATGAAACTTCAGGAGGAAGAAGAAAATATTCATATAAATTCTGATTTATGCGTTCTCCTAAATCATCAATTTCAGACACATCATAGGTAGCATCAAGTATACCAATATTGTCAACTTTGTATTTTTCATCTTTAATCCTTGTAATATTTCTTACATGTCCATTAGTTGAATATCTAAATGTTGGGATTCCTATTCTTCTCATCAATGCTGAATATAAAGTAGAAAAACCTACACAAACCATTCTATCTCTATTAACAATACTATCTAAACTACGATTTATATCATAATCAATACTATCGATATATTCACTGTCTGGATCATAAATATAATTTTGTTTAATATAGCGATATGCATATACTTGTGCCTCTAAAGGAGAATAATTTTTTTCTTTAATATGTTTTTGAGCAGTTTCCATTAAATTTAGAACATTTAAATAATTATTTAAATCAGTAATTCCACCACCTTCTAGTTCTGATTCATATGTAGCTAAAGAAGTAAACGGTTCTTGACAATATAAGTTAATCATATCTTGACAAGTACTATAGTTTATAGATATTTTATTTTCAAAAATATTACTTAAATCTTTAAAAGCTATCGTTTCATCATACAAAGGATTTCCTAATAATATAATTTCAATATCTTTATTTAAATTAGCATTTTTTAGTTTTGTTAAAATTTCTTTATATTCAGCAGGATTATAATAACGAAGATATATTTTTTTATTACAGTCAGTTTGAGTATCATTATTTAAATTATTCACAACTTGATTAATTTCATCTTGAGACAAATTTTTTGTTAAAAAATAATTTAAATCCATTGTATCATTATTGTTATATAAAAAATCTTTTGGTAAAGACACTTCTCTTTTAAAAAGATTATTTTCTTCAACTAATAAATGATTATTCAAAATACATTGGAAAGAATTTTCTATAGAACTATTTCTTTTTAAATCAGGGGATATTTTATTAGCAGTTATGCTATTAAAAAAACTTAATTTATTTAAATCATTTTCTGTTAATTCATAAGAGTCACCAATAATTCTTAAATCTATATTTTTATTTTCAAACATTTGTCTAAGTATATTAATCATTTCATCATCTTGTAATATTCTATTATCAATTGAAAATGTCTTTGAAATTGGAATGTTACTACTCATTATACTTAATAAAATTTCTTTAATATTTTCATAAGTTTCTTGATTTGATACATTAAAAGAATATAATGGTATACTTGTAGGATCAGATTTTTGTTCTTTTAATGTGCCAATAATTTCTATGATACTGTTACTTAATTTATTATCAGAATTTATTAATATTGCTGATAAAGAATAGCTATTATTCATAAAATTTAATCTCCTTACTGTCATGATTTAATTTCATTATAGTTGTTAGTAAATAAATTGTCAAAATAAATCTGATAATCATTTAACAAGATATAATTCATTTATTTTATTGTTTCATCTGTTACTGGTTCTAACCAAACATTCTCTGTTTCTTCACCTGGTACCTCTACTGCTATGTGACTGAACCAAGAACTGGCTGTGCTCCGTGCTAATGTTTAACATTTGCAGGGATTATGATAATATCACCTGGAGATAACTTTTGTACTTCTTTTCCTTCTTCTTAATAATAGGCTGGTATTTTTTCAAATCTATTTTAAAACTAAGAAGTTCATTACTAAGTCAATTAAAATATCTTTTTCTTTAGGGTTAGATTGTGCAATAAGTAATGTAATTGCAACAAGTGTATTGTTATCTATTACTTGGCCTTGTTCATTATATAAAATATTATAAAATTTTAAGAAATATATAAATAATGTTGCAGCTATTCTTTTGTTTCCATCAATAAAAGTATGATTCTTAGTAATTAAATATAAGAAATTAGCTGCTTTTTCTTGAATAGTAGGATATAAATCTTTTCCATCAAATGATTGATAGATATCTTCTATTATAGATTTTAATCCTCCTTTTCTTTCAAGAGCAAATAAATCACTATCATTTCCAAATTTAAGTTGATTAACTATATTTTTACAATCTTCATAAGTAATTTTTTTATTGCTTTCAGTTCCTTTTGGTTTAATAATTTTTTTATGATCATAGTCATCAAGTAAATTTAAAGCATTTGAGTAATTGTTTATTACTTTAATAATTTCTTGAGCTTCTGTTCCTTTTAATTCAGTATCTATTCTTCCCGCAATATCTATTAACTTAATTGTTTTTTCAAGATATTCTAATCTCTTTTGATTAGCAGCATAGCCTTTAATCATATAATCTTTTAATACTTTAGTTGCCCATTTTCTAAAAACAACACCATTTTTAGATTTAACACGATAACCAACACTAATTATCATGTCTAAATTGTAATAATTTATTGGCTTTGCACTAAATTCGGAATTTCCGAATTTTCTTAAAGTTTCTTGTTCTTCTAATTCTTTTTCTCTATAAATGTTCTTAATATGTTCATTTATTGTTGATTTTGACTTACCAAATAGAGTTCCCATTTGCTCTTGTGTAAGCCACACAGTTTCATCCTTCATGTTAACTTCTAATTTAACATTTTGATTTTCAAATAATATAATTTCGTTTTTCATATTTAAACCCTCCTCATAAAGCATTATATAATGCAAACATTTGTTCGTCAATATTTTTTTTAATTATCTTAAAATATTTTATTAAACACAACAAAAAACAAACCATTTAGATGGTCTGCTTGTATTTTTCTAATTATCTAATTTACTATATTCTTCATCTGTAACTGGTTCTAGCCACTCATTTGAAGTTTCTTCACCTGGTACTTCCACTGCTATGTGACTGAACCACGTTTTCTTGGTCAAATGACACAATAAAGTTTTCTTCCTTTTTTCTTGTTTTCCTATCATCTATTTCAA
>CANQFO010000072.1 GCA_947599755.1 uncultured Bacilli bacterium | reverse complement strand
ACGGTACGTATGGTGGTGTGAGAGGGACAAATTTACGAAGTATTGTAAATTTTCTCTACTCGATTTATTCTTCTGATTGCACTTCATATTCGTTGTCTGTAATTGGGGCACCTTTATTTTTAAAGCTAGCACATATTGTTTCATCATTTTTTTCACATTCATCATTATTGCAGGTACAACTTACTGATATTTCTTCTAATTCACAATAACCATTTTCTTTGTTATTATAGTCACATGAATCTACGTCACATTTTATGTTTTCATTATAATTTTTTTTCTTTTTTGCCATATTTTTTCATTTCTCCTTTCATTTTTATTTTGTCTATTTTTATTATAATTATGTATTTTTATATTAGATTAAGATAGATATAGAGTGTAATTATAGTTCTTTTTGAATTATTTTATTGTATAAATTGTGTTTATTTAGGAAATATTTTACTTCCTATAATTGATATTATGTTAACTTCTTATTTTTATGTTTTCTTTTTTTGTCATATTGCTCTATTTGTTTTTAATTATCATGGGATATATTATATTATTATCTTCTTATTTTGATTTATAGGTATCTATTATGTTGAAATTTCTTTCTTTTTAATACAATATATTGAAAGGAGAAATGATCTATTATGTATTATGGTCCTGGCTATCCAATGTATTGTGGTTATTCTAATAATGCTAATAATGATAGTTTTGGTTGGGGTTGGGCAATCATCATTGTTCTCTTTATCATTTTCTTTTTCTTTTGGGGAAGTGGAAACAGAGGAAATTATGGTAATAATGTAGGTTTTTAATCATTTGTTTTAATCCCATTATAGATTTAGTAAAACCCTCAATCGTTTTGATGAGGGTTTATTTTATACTTTTCTGGATTGAATTTCCGCTATTTTTTCTAATACTTCTTTGGCATTATCTTCATTGATTTCAGTATATCCTAATTCTTTTAGTGCTTGTACTTTTGCTGTATTTAGTTCTTGTGTACGTGATAATTTTTCTTCATTTTTATGTTGTATATCTTGGACAAATCGCTTGTGTGATTCGCTTAATTTATTTTTTGATGCTCCTCCATTATTATATAATGTCATTGCACTAAATAAAATACTTTCGAAAATAAATTGTTTATCTTTGTTGAAGACAAATTCCATTGGGTCTGTAAATCCTAGTGATTTTGACATATATGCTAAAATATATTTTAATTCATCTGTTGTTTCCATTGATTGTAAAAAATGAAATAAATATAAATATGTATTATATGTATTTTTGGTTTTATCTGATGCTAATTTTTCTTTTAATAAATTAATAATATCTGATAGTAATTCTTGTTCTTTTTTATTAAATCCTTTTAGATCAGCAATAATTTCTTTATTTGTACTTTTTTTTAATCCTTCATTTAATCTATTTTCTACTTCAATTATGTATTCGCTTGTTATATTTAAATTTTTTAATTCGTTTATTGATTCAATATTTAGTAAGTTTAGTAATTTTGCTGCTTTTTCTTTTGGCCAATGGTTTATATCGGCAATTGCTAGATAATTATATAGCATTTGTCTAGAAACTCCTAAATATTTTGCTAAACGTACTTTGCTTATTCCTAATTCTGTTAAAATTACGTTCAATTCTTTCATGTTTTACCCTCCTAATATAATTATAGGCATATACATGTAAATAATCAAGTGTAAATTGACACATCTGTTAAAAATTATATTATTATTTTTAAAATTGCTGGAATCGCAAATATTTCAATCATTGTACCGAACATTGATATTATTAAGGATGTAATAAGCATTTTTGTATATCTTTTCATTAAAATTTTTTTATTATATTCTTTTTTTCTAAAGAAAAGTTGAAAGAGCATTAGCGAAAATGAAATTGCATAATAGGATAATACAAAGTGGGCAAATAATTTCATTATGTGGGGTAAAATATAAATTATTCCTAGTAAAATTCCTGGTATTTTATAATTGTATACAATACTAATAAAAGAAAACCCTAGTAAAAAGCTTTTAAATATTAGTGTAGCAATAATGATTGGGATTCCTATAATTGAGATTCCGATTAACCATATTAGTATGGAGGTAATTGTTATATTTGCTGTACTTATAATCAAAGATTTTTGATAATTTAGTTGATTTTTTTTAATTTTAAGAAAAAATTCTGCTAAACTTGTTGCAACTAGTTCTTTGTTGTTTTTGGTTATTATGGAAAAATAAAAGATTCCTAATAGTATAGATAAGAATGTAATTGTACTTAGTATTGTTAATCTTTTTTTTGTTTTTAATTTCTGCATGTATTGTTTCATTTTATCACCCAATTTATTATATTAGTATCATTTTTGTTTCATACGTAAAAGTAATTTACTTTTTTATACAATTATTTTATAATGTTGTTTGAGGTGGTTTTGATGAGTGATCGAATAATTAAAGTAATATCTATTATTTTGGTGTTAGCAATGTTACTTGGTTTTTTTAGTATTTTACTTTATTTATAATAAAAATAACTGCATTATCTGTAGTTATTTTCGTTTGCTATTTTATTAATGTATCCTTCGATTTCTGGAATGATTTCTTCTACTATTCCATGTGGGATGTTATATTTGTTTACAATATCATTGATTCTTTTGGTATCTTTTGCTAAATATAACATTAATAGTCCTCCTATTCGATTTGCTGTGTATTGATCTAAAATTTTTCGATCATTTTTTTGTATGTGATATTTTTGTTCTATTTGTGAAATGGGTCCATATCCATATAGATAATTTGTTAAGGATTTACTGATTAGTTCTACATCTTTATTTCTATTTTTTAGTTGTACTTTTGTCCAAACTTTCATTTTTGATTTTCCTCCTTTTGGTTTATTATCATATCATATGTTTAAAAAAAATGAAAGAAAAAAAATAGATTTGTTTTATCTATTTGTATCTTTTTTGATTTGCTCATTTAAGTAAGGATTGGTTGCTTTTTCCTCTTTTAATGTTGTTTCTTCTCCATGTCCTGGATATAATTTTGTATCTTCTGGAAATGTTATGATTTTTTGAATGCTTTCACTCATTTCTTTAGCATTTCCACCTGGTAGATCTGTTCTACCAATGCTTTCTTTGAAGATAAAATCTCCTACGAACATTGCTTTGTCTTCTTTAAAATAGAATGTAATAGAATCTTTAGAATGACCGGGTGTATTAATACATTCAAAGGTAAAGTCCCCTATTTTATAGTTTTTTTGTTCTTCTAAATTACTTTTTTTAAATATTTTGATACTTCTTTTTGTTAAAAAATTTCTCAGTGCACCAATGTGATCAAAATGTGCATGTGTGATTAATACGGCTAAAATTTTATTATTTTCTATTTGTTCTTTTATTTTTTGATAGTCATCACCTGGATCTATGATTATGCAGGTATTATTTTTTTCTAAGATATAACAATTTTCATCTAAAACTCCTGTAATTATTTTTTTTATTTTCATTTTTGTCCCACCTTTTATTATTTTATTGTTGTAATGTTTTACTTGTATATACATAATTATAATTTGTATCTAATTGAAATGTATATATGTATGTTCCACTTTTTAAGTTCTCTGGAAGTTCTAAACCTTGACCACTACGATATTTTACTTCTTCATTTAATGTTATTGTACTTTCTGTACTGGTTGCTTTTACTAATTTTTTGGTTACGCTATATAGGGGTGCTTTTATTTCATTACAAAATCCTTGCACGTATTCTCCTCTTTCTTCAATATATTGGTATCCACCAATACAATTTGTTCCTAATTGAATATTTTCGTTTGGAATATTTGTTTTTTCTCCAAATAGTTTTTTTAATTCTAGTTGTAGTGTTTCTTCTTTGAATGCATGTGGATTAAAAGTTGAAGTTTCTTGACAAGTATATGGTTCCATTTTAGTAGAGGAAAATAGGTTACATCCAGATTCATATATTTTGTCTTGTGGTATTTGGCGATATGCTAGGTATCTTTTCATGGAGTCATTTAACTCTGTTAGTGCTAAATCTTCTCTAATATTTGTTGATACTTTGGCGTATAGGTCTTTTACTATTGTTGAGTTTAGTGGTAAATTCTTTGTTCCATTTTTTGTGGATACTGGTGTACACTCTATTTCTTTTTGGTAAAGTTGTTGTTGATGAAGTTGGTTCATATAGACTATATATCCTCCTAATATTAGAATAATTAGCATTAGGAAAATTGCTAATGTATTTTTTTTCTTTTTTGCTTTTTTGGGAGATTGTTGTTGTAAATTTTGATTTAATGGTTGTGGCATTTGTTGTTGATAGGAATTGAAATTTGGTATTTGTTGAGGATATTGTTGAGGTTGTTGTGTTGGAGGTGTTTGTTGAGGATATTGTTGGGGTTGTTGTGTTGGAGGTATTTGTTGATTATTTGTGGATGAGTAAGGATTGGTTAAATTTGAATTATTATTCATTTATTTCACCTCATTTTATTCTTTATATTTATTATTTTACTCTATTTTTTGGTGATTTACAAGGTGGATTTTTGTTCCATTTTGGGTATGTTTTACCTCAAATTTAGGTTTTTTTAGTTTACTTTGAGTAATTAGCTTTATTTCAATGAAAAAGCAAGTTTTTCTCTTGCTTAGTGTTTATTTTTGGTAGCCTGTACGGAATTCGAATCCGTGAATGCTGCCTTGAGAGGGCAGTGTGTTAAGCCACTTCACCAACAGGCCATTTAATTTTTAATTAAAACTAAATTAAGTTTATCATATAGTTTTAAAAACTTCAATCAAAAACAAAAAAAAGTACCTATTAACAAATTGAAAATAGATACTTATTGATTAGTTGTCTTTTTTATAGTTCCATGAAATTTTTTATTATCTATTTTTATTTTACATGGATATTCTTTCTCATTATCCATTAAAGATTTAACCTCATCAGTAAATTTAATTTTATAATTAAAACCATAATTTTTATTTGCACAAAATAAACTATCAAGTATTGCTTGTTTTTCATCAGTTGAAGCATTCTTAAACATAGTAGAATTTAAAATATTTTTAAATTCTTTTAAAGACTCTTTTGTTTCAATTTGAGATAAAACCATAATTGACTTAAAGAAAGTAGAAGAATCCAAATTACTAGCTTCTTCAATAATATCTAAAGTTAAGTTTTGATTTTTTTTCTTTTTTTGTCTAGTTAATATATTTTTCATTAAAGTAGGTCTTTCATCACAATGTAAATTAAACTTATCAATAAATTCACTTATGGAATGAGTTTTAAAATAATCACTTCTTGCTTTTATATGTTTTTTAGTAATTT
>CANQFO010000071.1 GCA_947599755.1 uncultured Bacilli bacterium | reverse complement strand
GCCAATTCCAGCAGCAGGATATCCTCCGCCACCGTCCAGCCCCTGCACTTATTCCTCTTTCCCCAGCACCTCCCGCGCCACCATATGCATAAACTTTTACTTCATTATTTATTTTTACAATTCCACAATTTTCTCCATTTTCGCCATCCCAACCAGTATTTGTATTTGTTAAAGGATTATCATCATTATCTCTATCACTATATATTCCTATTTTCCCTTTTTCAGTACTATTGGCGTTTCCACCTTTTCCGCCGATTTCCGACCTATTCCGAGCTCCTGCTCCGGCCGACCTCCACCGACCACCATAAACTCCTGTCGGAATATTTCCTTTTCCCGCATCTCCTCCTATTGCTATTACTGTTCCTTCTCCATATAAATCAAGTTCTGCTTCTCCTTTTTCTGTTTTCGGAACTCTTATTCCTGCCCATCCTCCTGGACCTCCTTTTGCTCCTTTATCACTTCCTACTTCACCATCTTCTCCAAATCCACTATTGACTCTTAGCGTTACATCTTTTGCTATATACAAATTTAATTTTGCATTTGGTTCTATATTTATCGCGCTTCTTTTTGGAACTACATTTTCATTTGTTAGTGTCATATCATTATCTATATATATCGTTACTTCCCCTGATTTTATGTCAAAACAAAACTCATCATTTATCTTTTCACTAAATACTAATGTTGATTTTCCTTCTGGTCCGTGGATCAAAATCCATTGAGCCTTTTTCTTTATCAAAATTCTCTGGCGTTGCTAATGTTATTCCTCCTCCGATTTCTCCTAAATCTGTATTCATTTCTTCTATTTTATAATTTCCATTTTCATCTTCTAATATTATATAATAATGTCCATCTTTTTCTACTGCATTTACTCTTCCTCCACTTCCATTTGGATCTGGTACTTGTATTGCATTATCTATTTCTTTTCCTTTTCTTGACTCCAAATATGATGGTAATGTTTCTTCTGAATTTACTGTTTTTGATACATATCCCATCACCATCATTTCTATTTTTTCTCTTCTATCGCTATCTTCCATTTTTGCTTTTGCATCTATTGCTTGGGTTATAATCCCATTCTCCCCAACTATTGCGTTTAAGGATACACCGAGCTAAAATAAGGAGAACAATAATCGTCCTCCTATTATTTTATTATTAATTTTTTAATTATATTTAAATAAATATTTGTCTTCATATATTAAAATCTTAATTTTCTATAATTTCAGTTGGAATCATATTTTGATTTAAATTTTCAAAACCTGGATTAAAATCTGGATGACGTTCTCTAAATTCTGCTTCTACTTTATCTGTTCCATTGTATATTTCTTTTCCTTTTTCATCATATACAACATATTTTTCTTTATCTTCATTATACATAGTTTTCACAGAATTTTGGGTTAAATTTTCTTCTATTTTTTTCTTCATTTTATTTTTGTTTATAAATAAAATAACTAATAAAATCAATATAATTATAATAACTGTAATTAATATCTCTTTTTTTGTCATTAAAATTCCTCCTAACTATCACACTGTAAAGCCGATTCTCCATCACTATTAACTCCCCATTCCAAACTACCCGATTCCAATCTATCTTTTATATTTTCAATTCCAGTTCCCTTTAAATACAATTCTTTTAAAACTCCATTTGTGTGTAAATCTTTAAATATATCAACAAAAAAATCACTTCCAGTAGAATTACTTAAATTAACATATTTTGAAATCTGTGCTAAACTACTACAATTGCTTAAATTTATATATTCTAATTTTCTAAGATTAGATAAAACTTCTATTCCATTATTTATTTTATTCCCTGAAACATCTAATTTTTTCAATTTCATAAGTTTTCCTATAGCTGTTATATCTGTAATTGAATTAGTTATTTTTAATTCTTCTAATTCTGGAAAACCACTTATACACCTTTCTTCATCATAATTAGGAACAATCGCATTAATATCAATAATTTTTGAATCAAGAACTGACAATTTTTTTAATTTTGTAAAATCTTTCAAAAAATTCAAATCTTTCTTATTACAAAATTGTGTTTCAAACGTCTCAATCGAACTATCAGCCAATAAATATAAATCATCATAAAATAATTGTGCTTCTTCTACTGCTCCAATACGTTCATATACATTGTACCATAGTCCTTCTAACCAATCACATCTATTATTTTTCAAAAAACTTCTTACAAAAGAATAATTAGTATTAACAGACCAAAATTTTAAATATTTAACTTTAACATCATGTGAAACAATTTCCTTTAAACGTTGTTCACAAATTTGTCCAGATACTTCATCAACAATAATTCTGTCTAAATAAATACTTTCTCCAGTCTTTGGTTCCTCAAAATCAAAAGAAAAAGTGGTAACTAAAGAATCAATAACTTTTATACAATTAGGAAATTTAATCTTAAAGTTGTGCCAGCCATAAACATTCACTTCTTCAAGTAAATCGCACCCACTCAAATCCAAAAAGTCGCCACTTGGTGCAGTAAGTTTTGTTGGAAAATAAGAATATGATATAAATTTTTTCAAACTCTCACATTTTTCCAATGTTTTAAAAGATAACCAATTTAAAATCACCACTCCACGAATCTTATTAGAACTTCCCCAAAAATCTATATCGTTAGGAAAACTATATGGTTCTCCAGAAATTCGATTCAATAAAATTTGTAAATTAGAAAAATCGAATTTTTCACTATTCACAACTAAACAATCTATCTTTTCTAAGCTATTTAATATATCCGTATTTTTCTTACTAATTATCTTTTTATCATTATCTAAATCTGTATTATTACCTTTAGCAATAACATCTGTATCTTGCAAATCTAAAACTACTATTTTACTATTATTTGATAAAAAATCCAAACTTTCAATTTTTTTCTCACCAGAACCAAAATCAATAGTAAAGTTTCTTATCGACAATTCAGCTAAATTAGTTAATTTTCTAAATACATTTGCCATTAGAGTCTCAACAGTATTTTCATTATCTTCAATTTTATCTTGCAAACTTTTTTTCACCTTAGTATTTCTCAAATTTAGATGTGTTAATTTTGTACATTCTCCTATTGCTTTAAAATCTGCAAAATCTATAATTTGATTATAACAACTTAAAGAAATTTGATTTACATTATCTAAAAGTTTAAGTGAATATTTCGAATCATACGTTTTTTCAATTAAATTATTTATAAATTCCTTCATACTAATAATATCATTATTAAGTAAATTACTACAACCATCCATATACAAATATCTCAATTTTGTTAGTGACATCAAATATTTAATATATCTTATGCCACTATTTTGAGAAATATCTAACCAATTTAAATTTATTAATTTTGTAAATGAATATAATGAGTCATTTAAATTTTCATCTTCCAATCTTTCTTCATTATCTAAAAAATTATTTCCATGCAACTGTAAATATTCTAATGAAGAAAGATTACCGTAAAACATTCACATTATTTAATTTATTATTATAAGCATTCAAGTAAATTAAATGATTAAAGTCTTCAAGCCCTTCTAAAGTAATCAATCTATTACAATTAACCCATAAATATTTTATAGCTGATTTTGTACACGAAGTTAATTTAGATAACGAAGATAAACTTGAAAGACCATTTGACCCTGAATTATAATTATAATAACCTCTACTACTTACATTTAAATCAGTCCAAGGCCCGGACTTCAATTGTCCACCAGCATAACCGCCATAATCCCAAGTAAGCTAAATTAGGTAAATCATAATTACTTAAATCCTCACACAAATTACTAAGGTAATCATTTCCATCGCTTATTGAAAAATATAAATTAGTCAGTTTATCTCCTAATTTTCCTACTGGAGTATAATCTAAAGTAGAACTCTCAAAAAACCATATAAATTTTAATTTCATACAATTTTCTATTCCATCTAATTTAATACCCTGTACTTTATTTATTATCAATTTTTCTAACGAATATAAATTATATATATCTTTTAAATCTACTGCTTCTGTTATTTCTAATTCCGTTATTGAACTTATTTCTGATGATTGTATTTTTCCATCTTTATTCGAATCATACACTGATAATAAACTTCCTAGTTCATTTGAATTTGTTGAATCTAATGTAAATACATCTCTTTCTACTGCATCATCTACTTCTTCTTTTCCTAAATTTTGAATTGAATCTAATCCACCTGAGCAATAATATACTTTTAACTTAGAATTTACTCCATACACATCATTTAATCCTAAATAATCTGTATATTCTCCATTTCCTGCTTCTCCTCCTACTAATTGACCTTTTATTTCTTCTGGTAAATTCTCTTTTTCTATTAAATAAAAGGCTTTTCCATTATATTCTATATAATCTAAGACTCCAAATCCCTTTTCTCTTGGAACATAAAAATATTCTGGATATGCTTTTACAAAATTTGCTATTCTATTACTATTTTCTTCAAAATCTTCATATTTCTCTAAATACTTTTCTTGTAAAAATTCTTCTAGTGCCACTATTCCTTGCTTTTGTTTAGCTGTCATTGCATTCGTAATAATCCCATTCTCCCCCACTATTGCGTTTAAGGATACACCAGCCAAAATAAGGAGGACAATAATCGTCCTCCTGTTATTTTATGATGAAAATTTTATATTAGTATTTTATATATTTTTTCAAGTTTTATTTCTTACAAAAAAATTTATTATTGAGTTTCTAATACTTCAAAACTTCCATTATCTAATTCTATATAACCTGCACCAGATCCTATTCCTTGTTTATAAAACGTTATTTTTTCTTCTGGAATTATTCTGACATTTTTTATTGATCCGTTTTTGGATACATTTTTTATGTTACTGTCTTCTGGATTATCAACAATATTATATTTTTCTTTTCTTTCTTTAGACATAAAACACAAATTATCATACACAGCTCTTTTTATTCCATCTTGTGCAAATATTTTTGCTGGAATTATCTTGTTATTATCCAAACGTATAATTGCTTTAACTTCTGTATTAGATAATGTTCCATCTGGATTATATTCATAATGAATATCTTCATAGTTTTCATCACTCTTAGTTATTCTGTTTCCATTATATGCATTTATCGTTACTGTTTTATTATACTTTATCATACCACCTCTTCCTGCAACACCTCCTGAACCAGCAGTTGACCAAGTACCCTTTGTATCTCCAGGAAATGAAAACCAACATCCTCCTTCACCAAACCAACCATCATATTCTTCTGAATCATCAGCTAAAGAAGGATTATAAGTATAGTATCCACCTCCACAACCAATACCGTTCGCACTAGGTGATATATCTTTTGAACCTTCACCATTATATCCAGCAACAATACCATTTTCTCCGACTCCAGAAGTATAG
>CANQFO010000070.1 GCA_947599755.1 uncultured Bacilli bacterium | reverse complement strand
TATCTTGAAAATATCTATCATCATATCCTAATATTACGGGGACTCGATTAATTACTGAAGAATCTACTTCTTCGATAGGGATATTCCATTGTTTTGCGGTATAGTGAACAAATACTTTATCATAAATATATTCTCCAAATTCTTTTATTTCTTGATCTTTACTATTTAATAATTCTAAAATGGAGATTTTTTGATTTTCTTGATATTCACTTAGTAGTTTTTTCTTGATTCTATCCGCTTTTTCTTCTTTGAATAAAATTTCTAATGATTTAAAGTTAAAGGGGATTGGAACATATTTTCCCTCTATTTTTCCTAATACTTTATGTTCATAAAAGTAAAACCCACTAAATTTTTTGAGATAGTCAAGAACTTCTTTATCATTGGTATGGAAAATATGAGGACCATAAAGATGAACTCTTACTTTATTTTTTCTTGTTTGTTCATACATATTTCCCCCAATATGACTTCTTTTTTCCAGTAATAATACTTTTTTCCCTTCTTCGGCAAATGATCTTGCTAAAACGCTGCCTGCAAAACCAGCACCTACTATAATCACTTCTTTTTCCATTATTATTCTCCTCTTCTTCCTATGTATTCAAAGGACATATCTTTGTTAAAATGGTATAGACTATCATTTAATTTTTCTAAATTTTTTTCGGCAAATAAGTCTCCAAATAAAGTTTGAAATTGTTCATCTACTTTTCCTAAATAGATATAATTAAAGTTTTCTTTTTTTAATTTTTCTAGCCATTCCTCTTTGGTCATTTCCATCGTGAAATAGTCTTTTTCATCATATTTTTCTCCTAAACTCCACTCCCATAATAGATTTGTTTTTGTCGGAGCAATTTGATAGCGAATTCGATTAAATTCTGAACCTTCTGTTCCTTGATAAATTAAGTATACTTTATCTTCTTTCTTTAATTTTTTCTTTAAGAATTCTCCTTGTAAAATCACTTCATTTTTGGGTTTTACTTCCATCTTTTTTAGGGCATTGAAATAAGAGAATAAATTGATGCTTTGTAAAATAATGATGAAGAAAATGAGAAGATGGGTTAGATCTTTTTGATCGATTATTATTATCATGGTTAATAATGTTGGTGCTATCAAGAATGTTGCCATATATCTTGAGTATGATGCTAGATTTAATCCTTCGTGAGTAGGAAGAGCAAATAAGTAAATACATAATAGGAATAAGGAATATAGAATAAATCCACTAATGATGGTTAACGTTATTGCTAGATATTTATTTTTTTGATCCTTATTTTTTTCTTTTTTGATACAAATAATTAAATAAGTTAATAAACATAATAGGACTTGGAAAGCTGTTTTTATGATTCCTCCATCGATTATTGTTCCTGTATTTAATGAGGTATAAAAGTTTTGAACAATTGCTTGGTTCGTATTCGTTGATGCTTTAATAAACGTAAGAGATTTAATGAATTCCTTTATACTTAGTGTTCCAATATTATTGGCATCATGTTGAAAATCTACATGGATTCCTTTTGCTTGGCAATAAATTTTATAACTTAGGTATCCAGTAAATATGATTCCTAATAAAAATATCAACCATAAAATTTGTTTTTTCGTATTTTTCGTTATTTTTCTTTCTTTCATTACTTGGAAAAATTCTAAGAAGAAAATTTCCATTAAAATTATTCCTGATAATAAAAGACCAGTATCTTTCATTAATGGGAGAGAAAATAAAATCATACTGAGAAGAATTTTTTCTCTTTTTCCTTCTTTTATTTTTAATGCCATATAGAGTCCGGTAAAGAAAATTACTCCTAATGTAAAATCAATATATACACTCGTTAATTGAAATTGATAACTTAACATGATGGTATAGGCAATGACAAAGGTCAATATGGCTTTTCCTATGTTTTTTATGGTGATTGTTTCTTCTTTAATCAATAGAAGAAAACTAGATACAATTATCGTATTAATTGCAAAGTAAGATACACCTTCGTGAAATCCTCCATATAATTTACAGAATAAATATTCAAAAATTCCTACTAACGGCGGATATGAAATATGTGTTCCATTCCAAGATGGATTTGCCCAAAATGTATCATAAGCTAACATTGCTTTTAAATTTGGTCCCCAATGCGAAAATTCATCCCAATCGGTATAATGCGTTTTCATCACGATTAAATAAATTGCTAATTCAGTAATTGCGAAAAAAATCATTGGTAGACTAATTAAATCTTTTCCTTTTATTTTCTTTTTAATTAATAAATATAAAATGTAAAAAAAAGAAAGAATACTTAATCCGATTAGGATATTTATTCCTAATTTTAATTGATCAAATAAACCAAATAAATAAAGAAAAATACTAATCCCTAGGGTTGTTGTTAAAAATAGATATCTATCTTTAATTTTTCCTATTTGCTTTATCCCTAGAGATAGAAAAATTAGTAGTATCATTATCTGCAAATAAAACATAAATTTTCCCCCTTATTTTTTGATGGTAATTAAGATAATTCCTATAATCACTAAAATAATTCCTACTAAATTTATACTGGTTATCGATTCTTTGAAGAAAAAATAACTTACTAATAGAACAATTACTTGAATAATTCCTGTCGTTATGGGAACGATATAACTTAAATTGTATGTTGTTAGTAATTTTTGCCATAGTAGAAAGCTTCCAATATAGAATAAAAATCCTAAAGTGGTAATAAATCCTATTCTAAAACTAATTTCATTTTTTAGGGATAGGGAAAGAGAATTTCCCCCTAATTTTAAACAAAATAGACCACCTGTTGTTAACATAATATAAATTAGTGTTAATAGATATTTCATTTTTTCTCCTCCATTTCTTTTTTTAGTAGAGATAATTCTTGGATTAATAAAATTGTTTTTTTCTTTTGACCAGCAATCATTACTGTTTGGATTAAGGTAAGTAGTAATAAAATCGCAATGAAGAGGGTTAATATCATATTGGATAATAGTTCAAATCCTAAGAAGTTTGCTAAATTTTCCATTAGATTAGGAATAATTGATACTAAGGCAATTACTACTACAAAGAATAACCATATTAAGGCATATTTAACAGGGATTCTTCCCTTTCTTAATAAGTATAATACTAATATAAATAAGAAAAGAGAGAAGAGAATCACGATTAAGGTTAAATTTTTTGGCATTATTTATACCTCCTTATTCCAGCAATTAAAATGGATAAACAAACATTTAGCATGTAATAAGCTTCTTTCCAAGAATGGATGGATGATTTTCCCCCAATTCTTTCTCTCATGTTGACTCCTACTTCTTTTATCCGATATTTTCTTTTGGCTACTTCTACTATGGTAATTGGTTCTGGATATTCTATTGGATAGTCTCTGGCAAAGTCCTTGATTATTTCTTTGTTACAGGCTCTAAATCCACTAGTTGTATCATATCCTTTAAATCCACAAGCCATTTTAATGAATATGGAAATAATTTTTATTCCTATTCTTCTTTTTCTACTGGTTTTAAATTTACTAATGTTTTCTACAAATCTACTTCCTATTACAAAATCTGCATCATTATGGATAATGGGATCAATAATTTTTTGCACATAATGAATGTCGTGTTGTCCGTCTCCATCATATTGAACAGCAATATCATAGTTTTTTTCTTTGGCATATTTATATCCTGTTTGAATTGCTCCACCAATTCCTAAATTGTGGATAAGATCAACGTGATTATATCCTTTTTCATCTAGAATTTGTCCTGTTTTATCGGTTGATCCATCATTAATTACTAGAAAATCATATGATGTATTGTTCTTTTGATTATAAGTAATAATTTCTTCACAAACTCTTTCTATATTTTCTTCTTCATTATAAGCTGCAAGCATCAGTAATACTTTTTTCTTTTTCATCCTTAGCCTCCTAGACAATTTGTTTTATATATGTAGAGATTATCTTTATGATATTTCTTTTCCAATGTGATTTCTTTTTGATTGTATTTCTCTAATTTTTCAGATGAAGTTACATAATCTACGTCTAATGTACATAAATCTTTTGTATTTAGGTAAAGATTAAATAAATCTCCTTGTACTAGTTCAAATTTGGTCTCTTTTTGTGTTAATTCAATATTGATGTGAGCATATCGATTATATATTTTTTCAAATTTTTTCTTCGGATCAATTTTTTGCCACAACTTGACATTGGGAATAATATTGGTTGTATTAATTGTTTTCATTCCCTCAATTCCTAAGTAATTGGGAATGACAAAGGAGTTTAGGGAAAGCCAAGTTGCTTTTTCGCCTTGGTGTTTTTTTAATTCTTTCGCTAATGGTTTTTGATCTAGTGCAGAGAATCCTTTCATTACAGGATTTATATATATTGTTGTCGCAATGGATAATATTGTTATTATTATTAATAGTATATTTTTTCTCTTTAGGAGAAAAAATATACTTGCACTGCTTAGAAGTAGTGCAGAAATCAACATGAATTTTTTCGACAATTTTTGCTGTAGAAAAATGAATGGAGCACTTATACTGAAGATTGTGGATAGAATCAGTATTGTGATTAGTATCCATTTTTCTTTTTTGGTTTTGATTTTTATTCTATCTATTAGTAGCGTAAATAAAATTATGCAAAGAAATGAGGTTACTACATTTAACCTTTTTTCTGGTACCATATAATAGAAAGTAATTTTGGCTAAAAATTTAGGGAATGATAGAAACGAAAAAATTAAATTGATGATTACTAATCCAGTTATTCCTAATAGCAAAATGTTTTCTTTTTTCTTGTTTCTGGTTTTGATTAATTCATATATGGCAATCAATACGATGAAAGGGAAAAAGGAATAAAACGTGCTTAATTCACAAGAAGAACCTCCTATATTCATATAAGGAAAGAATAAAGCGATAGGATAAGAAAATAGATTTTCATAATTTTCTCCTCCTTTTATAAATCTTGCTCCAGGATAAGCTGTTTTCATTAAAGCAGTAAAGGTTTGATGGCTTTTGGTAAAAAAGTAAATTAAACTTGCTATAATGATGCATATGGGAATGGATAAAAGTTTCAAATTCTTTCCCTTAAACTGATGATTTTCTTTTGTATCGATTAGAATATAAATTGCTAAGAATAAATAAACATAACTAAATGGGATTAGCCAAGCTGGATATAAAGTAAAGGCATAGGATAAGAATCCAAAGGCAATCAAAAGGGAGAAAATCATTTTTCTTTTGTTTGTTTTTGCTTTTAGAAATTGATTAAACATTAATATGGTGAATCCTCCTCCAATTAACATTTCTACTAATTGTGATGAATACCACCAAAAAACAGGAGGTGAAAATGTGGTCAAAATCGCTCCAATTAATGAA
Source organism: uncultured Bacilli bacterium (assembly GCA_947599755.1). Taxonomy (GTDB): domain Bacteria; phylum Bacillota_I; class Bacilli_A; order RF39; family UBA660; genus CANQFO01. The sequence continues at coordinate 273 of CANQFO010000070.1, read as the reverse complement.
GATATTTTTTGCCCTTTCGTTAATACCATAAACAATTCAAATGTAATCATAAACAAGGCAATTAATCGACCAAACCAATAAAATGACATTCCATAGTCTTTTCCTAAAATGATGTAGGAAAAGACAAATGGCTTGGTTAATCCTAATATATTCGCAACTGGGACGGGAATCGTTGCGAAAACGTCCGTTTTTGTTGCTCTCATTACTGGATTAAAATAGTGATATCCTGTTTTGATTTGAGATAGAACATAAGAAGAATTTACTAACCATTCA
>CANQFO010000069.1 GCA_947599755.1 uncultured Bacilli bacterium | reverse complement strand
TACCTACTTGCAAGCCGGTACCGCGGAAGCACTAGTTTTCGTCCCTTGTGGATGAGACTAGTGCTTTTTATGTGAAAAAATAAGGAGGATGAAAGATGATTGAAAAAGAACAATTAAAAGAATATGCCAAAAAATTAATGTTTGATATGGATGATGATGAATATACTACTTTGCAAGAAGAATTTGAAATTATTCTTAAGCAGATGGATTTGATTGGAAAAATTAAGGATATTGAAAAAATAAATCCGATGACTTTTCCCTATCTAAATGAAGATGCAACTTTAAGAGATGATGAAATAGGAGATTATCTTACTGTAGGAGAAGTTTTAGAAAATACAAAATATCAAGTGCAAGATCAAGTGAAAATACCAAGGGTGGTGGATGAAGATGTATAGAGGAAAAAGTATTGAAGAATTAACTGAACAATTAGAAAAAAAAGAAACGACAAAAGAAGAATTATTTCAACAAGCAAATTTTTTGGCTCATCATTTTCAAAAAGATTATAATTGTTTTGTGACTATTTTGGATCAAGTCAAAATAAAAGATAGTTCTGGACCATTAAGTGGAATACCTTATGCCTTAAAAGATAATTTTTCTACTAGTAAAATTTTAACTACTGCGTCCTCAAATATTTTAAAAGATTATGTACCCGTTTATGATGCTACGGTATATCGGAAATTAAAGCAAGCAGGAGCAACGCTAGTGGGAAAAACAGTTTTAGATGAATTGGCTATGGGAGGAAATGGAACTACAGGGCATACTGGAGTAGTTCGAAATCCTTGGGATAAAAATCGATTAATTGGTGGTTCAAGTGCTGGTTCAGCAGCAAGTGTTGCTTTAGGAATTGTTCCTTTTGCGATTGGATCAGATACAGGAGACTCAGTAAGAAAGCCAGCTGCTTTTGGAGGAATTGTAGGATATAAGCCGACTTATGGATTAATTTCTAGATATGGATTATTTGCTTTTGCTTCAAGTCTAGATCATGTTGCTATCCTTTCTAGAAATACAAAAGATGCTGGAATGGTAGCAGAAGTGTTAAAAGGAAAAGATCCACAGGATATGGTAACCATAAATAGTGATAAAATCCATTTATTAGAAGGAATAGAAAATGAGATAGCAGGAAAAAAATTATTTTATCTCAAAGAAATTTGTGGAGAAGAAATGAAAGATACAACAACTGATCAAGAATTAAAAAAGACTCTCGATCAATTTCATCAAATGTTAGATAAAATAAGAAAACAAGGAGTAATGATTGAAGAAGTATCTATCGATAAATCTCTTTTAGAAGCAATTTATCCTGCTTATATGTGTATTAGTTGTGCTGAAGCAACATCCAATAATGCCAATTTAACAGGAATTTCTTTTGGTTCAAGAAAAACAGGAAAAACAATTGAAGAAGTCATGATCAATACTAGAACAGAAGGATTTTCTGAATTAATTAAGAGAAGATTTATTTTAGGAAGTTATATTCTTCAAAAAGAAAATCAAGAAAAATTATTTTTAAATGCTTGTAGAGTTAGAAGATTAATTGTTGAAAAAATAACTGATTTATTTCAAGATTATGATGCAATGATTTCTCCTTGTAGTGGTGGAGTTGCTCCAACATTTGATAGTACAAGTGAAAAATTATCTGATCGATACTTAATCTTAGAAAATCATTTAGCAATCGGTAATTTTGGAGGATTTCCCTCTATTACTATTCCTTATGGTATGATTGATGGTTTACCAATAGGACTGAATATTACAGGAAGAGTAAAAGAAGATGCACTGGTATTAAATCTTGCCAATCAAGTGGAAAAATTAACCGGGATGAAAAATATTTATGCAAAAGTAGGTGATTTAGATGTATAAAGCCGTAATTGGTTTAGAGGTACATTGTGAATTAGAAACAAAATCTAAAAATTTTTCTTCTGCACCTAATCAATTTTCCAAAATTCCTAATCAACATGTTGCTCCAACTGATTTAGGTTTACCAGGAATTTTACCAGTAGTAAACAAAGAAGCTTGTAAAAAAGCCCTATTAACCGCGATCGCTCTTCATTGTGAAAATCCTAATGAAATTATTTTTGATCGAAAAAATTATTTTTATCCAGACTTACCTAAAGGATATCAAATTACTCAAGTAACCAAACCAATGGGGAAAAATGGTTATTTAGATATATTGGTACAAGGAAAATGGAAAAGAGTAGGGATTCATCAATTGCATTTAGAAGAAGATACCGCTTCTTTAGAACATGATAAGAATTATACATTAATTGATTATAATCGAAGTGGAGTACCCTTAATTGAAATTGTCACAGAGCCATGTTTAGAAACATCAGAAGAAGCCATTACATTTTTAGAAGATTTAAAAGATATCTTTTTATATTTAGGAGTAAGTGAGGCAAAAAGTAATTATGGTCAAATGAGATGTGATGTCAATATTTCCGTAAAAAAAGAAGAAAGTACTGAATTAGGAACAAAAGTAGAAATGAAAAATATTAATGCTTTTCATCGCGTAAAACAGGCTATTGATTATGAAATAAAAAGACAAATCAATCAATTAGAAAATGGAGAAAAAATTCTTCAAGAAACTAGAAGAATTGCGGAAGATGGAAAAACTTATGCGATGAGGGAAAAAGTAGATGCTATAGATTATAAGTATTTTATTGAACCAAATATTCCTAGTACAAAAATTACTAATGAATATCTAAATGAATTAAAAAAAATGATTCCAAAATTGAAAATGGATAGGTATATTCAATATATAGAAAAGTACAAGATGAAAGAAGAAGATGCCAAAGTATTAGTAAAAAATAAAAAAATTGCTGATTATTTTGAACAAGTTCAAAAAAATTGTCATGATACAGAATTAGTAATCCATTTTATGACAACCTTTATTTTATCTACGTTGAATAAGTTAGAGATTTCTTTAGAGGAATTATGGATTACTGAAGAGATGTTAAGTAAAGTGATTCAATTAGTAGAAAAAGGACAAATTTCTCTTGATCATGGAAAAAAGATTTTATATCAATCTATAGAGAAAAAAATTGATCCAATAGAACTGATCAAAAAAGAAAATCTTCATCAGATTAATGATGAAAAAGAATTAATTGTTTTGATTAAAAAAATTATGGAAGAAAATCCAGAACAAGTAAGACAATATATAGAAGAAGATAATTTTCATGTAATTAATTTCTTTATTGGTCAAACAATGAAACAATCCAATCGACAAGCAAATCCAAATAAGTCATTGGAATTAATTCAACAAGAATTAGAAAGGAGAAAACAAAATGAACAATCAATATAGAACCCATTACTGTGGAGAATTAACAGAAAAGGAAATCGGTAAAACCGTAAGGGTTGCTGGTTTTGTAGAAAATAAAAGAGATCATGGAGGAGTAATCTTTGTCGACATCAGAGATCAATCAGGAGAATTACAAGTCGTAAGCAATGAAAATATTTTTGATAAAATTACGAGAGAATCTAGTATAACGATAAAGGGAGTAATTCGAAAAAGGCAAGAGGATGATTATAATGATCGAATTCAAACAGGAAAAATTGAGTTGTTAGTAGAAGAATTAGAAGTATTAGGAAAAGCATTGAATGGATTACCATTTGAAATTATGACTTCTAAAGAAATATCTGAGGAGGTTAGATTAAAATATCGTTATTTAGATTTAAGGAATCAAAAAGTCAAAGACAATATTATTTTTCGTAGTAAAGTGATTGATTTTTTAAGAGATATCATGAAAAAGGAAAATTTTTTAGAGATTCAAACTCCAATTCTTACGGCTTCTTCTCCAGAAGGGGCAAGAGATTTTATTGTCCCATCAAGAAAATTTCATGGAAAATTTTATGCTTTGCCACAAGCTCCTCAACAGTTTAAACAATTGTTAATGTGTGGTGGATTTGATCGATATTTTCAAGTTGCTCCTTGTTTTCGAGATGAAGATGCTAGAAGTGATAGAGTATATGGAGAATTTTATCAATTAGATTTAGAAATGGCTTTTGTAACCGAAGAAGATGTCTTAGAAATAGGAGAAAAAAAATTTACCGAGGTATGTCAAAAATTTTCTCGAAACAATAAAATTATTTCTACTCCTTTTCCTCGTTTAACTTATCAAGAATCTATGGAACGTTTTGGTACAGATAAACCCGATTTAAGAAATCCATTAGAAATTATTGATGTAACAGAAATATTTGAAGAAACTACCTTTAGACCATTTAGAGGAGTAAAAGTAAAAGCTATTGTAGTAGAAGAAATTGCTAATCGTTCTAATTCTTGGTTCAATGAGTTAGTAGAATATGCTAATGAAATTGGTATGCCAGGAATAGGATATTTTAAGGTAATGGAAGATTTATCTTTTGCAGGACCAATTGATAAATTTTTAACGGATGAGGAAAGAAAAGCATTAATTAAACAAGCAAAATTAAAAGCAAATAGTGTGATTTTCTTTATTGCCGATCGAAAAAATGCTAGTAAATATGCTGGGTTAATTAGAGATGAATTAGGAAAAAAATTAGATTTGATTCATCCAGATGAATTAAAATTTTGTATCGTAAAAGACTTTCCTATGTATGAATGGAGTGAAGAAGAAGATCGATATGTCTTTACTCATAATCCTTTTAGTATGCCTCAAGGAGGAATGGATAGCTTATTGCATAAAAAAGAAGAAGAGATTATCGCTTATCAATATGATTTTGTCTGTAATGGAATAGAAATGGCTAGTGGAGCAGTAAGAAATCATGATTTAGAAATTATGAAAAAAGCCTTTGAAATTGCTGGATACGATGAAGAAGAATTAAAGACAAGATTTCAAGCTTTATATGAAGCTTTTCAATATGGTGCTCCTCCTCATGCGGGAATGGCATTAGGAATTGATCGATTACTCATGTTATTATTAGAAGAAGAATCCATTAGAGAAACTATTGCTTTTCCTATGACTGCTGGAGGAAGTGATGCTCTTATGGGATGTCCAACAGAAGTAAGTGAACAACAATTAAGAGAGGTACATATTAAAATTAGATAAAGCACTAAAGATAGGCTTTTCTTTTTTTTTGCTAGAAAACTCAACTTGCGAAAGTAAATCAGGCAAGGTATAATGAAATAAAAAGATAGCGAAATAGGTGATTCAATGAATTCCACGAAAAAAAATATAAATATTTTTTTTATCCTACTAGTAGGATTGATTTTTCTTTCTGGATTATATACGATACTTAGAAAAGAAAAGGATATTTCTCTTGTTGAGAATAGAAATTTAACCAAATTTTCTCATTTTACTTATTCTTCATTTTTAGATGGATCATATCAAACCAATTTAGAAAATGCGATGATAGATCAATTTGTTGGAAGTGAATGGATTAAAGAAAATAGTAAAAAGTTTCAATGGAATTCTATTTTAGCAATAAAAAAGAAAATTTGTTCAAACAACTATTATCGTTTAGCTGATGATAAATATAATTATAATTGTGGAGATTATATGGTATTTAAGCCAGTAAAGGAATCAGAAGAGATCAAAAAAAGAATTCACAATAACATGAAGTATTATCATCACTTAAATCAAAAAATGGATACTTATTATTATTTTGTTACCACTTCATGTGTATATGATTTTCAAAAAAATTCTTTTTCTCTAGATATCCCTTCTTTTATAAAAAGTTGTGTTAAACATTATGACTGATTAATGTATTCGGCATATGCACCGTTTAAATCAATAGGCATTTTAAT
>CANQFO010000068.1 GCA_947599755.1 uncultured Bacilli bacterium | reverse complement strand
TTCATAAATTCTGAAAAAAGAACAACAATTACTGATTCTAAAAAAACAGTTGATAAATCAAAAGATTTAATAGTATCTGATAAATATTCAAGAGTTGTATTAAATACAAAATATGCTGCTGAAGATGAAGATACTTATAAATTTATTAATTTTATTCAAGATAAAATAGGTAATAATGATGATATATACATTGTGGGAAATTCTCCTATGGCAGTAGAAATGAATAAAACTTTTAATAACGAATTAAATAAGATTACAATTTTAACAATGATATTTATATTTATCGTTGTCGCAATAACATTTAAAGACTTAATTATTCCGTTTGTTTTGGTACTTATTATTCAAACTGCTGTGTATTTAACTATGAGTGCAATATCCCTTACCGGAGGATCAGTTTATTTCATATCATTATTAATTGTTCAAGCAATACTGATGGGAGCAACAATAGATTATGCAATTGTTTATACATCTTATTATCGAGAAGCTAGACTAACAATGGGAGCAAAAGATTCCATAATCAATGCATATAACAAATCAATTCATACAATTATTAGTTCCTCATCAATATTAATTATTGTGACACTAATCGTGGCAAATTTTGCTTCAGAAATTGCAGCAAAAATATGTGAAACAATCTCCCAAGGAACATTCGCAGCAGTAATATTAATATTATTTATACTTCCCGGCATACTAGCTACTACAGATAAAATAATTTGTAGAAAAGGCTATCATAAAGAAAAATAATGAAAATGAATTTTCAATAGACAGTCTGCATAAATTATGCTATATATATTACGATAAGATAAAGAATAAGAAAAAAAGAAAGGAACAAAAATATGGATTTTTTTATCATTTATGGATTAACTATAATTGCCCTAATAATCACATTAATAGCACAAGGATTTGTAACAAGTACCTATGGAAAATATATGCAAATTCAAAATAAAAGACAATTAACAGGAGAAGAAGCCGCAAGATACTTATTAGATAAAAATGGACTAAAAAATGTTGCAGTAGTAGAAATTAATGGCTATTTAACCGATCACTATGATCCAAGCAGAAAAGTAGTAAGATTATCAAAAAAAGTATATGAAGGAACAAGCGTAGCATCAGTTTCCGTAGCCTGTCACGAATGTGGACATGCCATCCAAGATAAACAAGGATACGTATTCATGAGAATAAGAGCAAGTCTAATCCCCATAGTAAATTTTTCCTCTTATGCAGGATACTTAGCAATCTTATTAGGAGTATTATTTGGAGCAACCAATCTAATCTGGCTAGGAATACTATCAGAAGTAGTGATTTTATTATTTCAATTAGTTACTCTTCCTGTAGAAATTGATGCAAGCAAAAAAGCCTTAAAAGAATTAGATTATGCCCATTTTCTTACTAGTAAAGAACTAAAACAAGGAAAAACTATGCTTACTGCTGCAGCACTAACGTATGTAGCAAGTGTAGCAAGTACAATAATTCAAATCCTTAGACTAATATTAATGTTCAGTGGAAGAGAAGATCGGTAAAAAAGAATAAAATGAAATAGAAAAAGCTAGTAAAAAAACTTATCAAAAATAAGAAAGGAGAAAAACATGATAAAATTACTAAAAAATTTAAAGAAAAAAGATTACCTTTTTGCGATGATTAGTTTAATTTTAATTACAACACAAGTATGGCTAGAATTAAAAATGCCTGACTATATGTCAGAAATTACAGAATTAGTACAAACAGAAGGAAGCAAAATGGAAGATATTCTTCTCAATGGAGGATATATGCTTTTATGTGCTTTTTCTTCTTTAATTTGTGCAATCATAACAGGATATTTAATTGCAAATATATCTGCAAGATTTTCCAAAAATATCCGTAAAAAATTATTTAATAAAGTAATAGATTTATCAACAGCAGAAATTAAAGAATTCAAAACAAGTAGTTTAATTACGAGAACAACAAATGATATTACCCAAATTCAAATGTTTATTGCCATGGGACTTCAAATGATGATTAAAGCACCACTGACCGCAATATGGGCCGTAACAAAAATTTTAAATAAAAGTTGGCAATGGAGTGTCCTAACAGCCTTAGCAGTAGTAATTTTACTTTCAACAGTAGCCATGATTTTAACCATTGTATTACCAAGATTTAAACTGGTTCAAAAATTAATTGACAAAATCAATAACGTAACAAGAGAAAATCTAACAGGTATTAGAGTAGTTAGAGCATTCAATGCCGAAAAATATCAAGAAAATAAATTTGAAGAAGTAAATCAAGAACTTACTCAAATTCAAATCTTTAATCAAAAAGCATTTGCAATTATGCAACCAATTATGTTTTTAGTAATGTATTTTTTAACCTTAGCAATTTATATTGTAGGAGTATATTTAATTAAAAATAGTTTAATGGCCAATAAAATATCATTATTTGGAGATATGGTAGTATTTTCATCATATTCTATGCAAGTAATTATGTCATTTTTAATGTTAGCCATGATCTTTATGATTCTCCCTCGAGCTAACGTTTCAGCAAATAGAATTAATGAAGTAATGGATAAAGAAATAACAGTAAAAAATGGAACAAGAACAGAGGGAAATACAAAAGAAATAGGAACAGTAGAATTTAAAAACGTATCCTTCAAATATCCTGATGCAGAAGAATATTTATTAGAAAACATCTCCTTCAAAGTAAATAGAGGAGAAACAGTCGCATTTATCGGCTCAACAGGAAGTGGAAAATCTACACTAATTAATTTAATTCCTAGATTTTATGATGTATCTGAAGGAGAAATATTAGTAGATGGAATCAATGTAAAAGATTATGATTTAGAATGTTTATATAATAAGTTAGGATATGTACCCCAAAAAGCCGTAATGTTTAATGATAGTATCGTAGGAAATATAACCTATGGAGATAATGGAAAAGAAAAAACAAAAGAACTCGTTCAAAAAGCAATCGAAGTAGCTCAGGCAAAAGAATTCGTAGAAAAAATGGATAAGAAAGAACAAACAAAAATTGCCCAAGGAGGAACCAATATTTCAGGTGGACAAAAACAAAGGCTTTCTATTGCCAGAGCAATTGCTAGACAACCAGAAATTTATATATTTGATGATTCTTTTTCTGCATTAGATTATCAAACAGATTTTACTTTGAGACATGAATTAAAAAAATATACAAAAGATACAACAAGTTTAATTGTTGCACAAAGAATCGGAACAATTATGCACGCAGATAAAATAATCGTTTTAGATAAAGGAAAATGCATAGGTTCGGGAACCCATAAAGAACTATTAAAAAATTGCAAAGTTTATCAACAAATTGCTCTATCCCAATTATCAAAGGAGGAGTTAGAAAATGCCTAGAAGACCAATAAGAAATGAAAAAGCAAAAGATTTTAAAGGTGCCATAAAAAGACTCTTCAAAGAATTAAAATCATTTAGATTTTTAATTACACTTGGACTAATTTTAGCATCATTAGGGGCAATACTTTCCATCATGGCTCCAAATAGATTATCAGATTTAGTAGATAAAATCTCAGAAGGATTAGTAATCAATAACAAAAATTTACAAACAATTACAGAAAAAGTTCAAGAAAATTTAAAGGAAGAAAAAATAGCACAAATTATCCCACAAATTTTGAACATAGAGATGAATGAACAAACAATTTTAGAAATTATGTCTTCAAATACAATTAAACCAGAAGAAAAAGAAGAATTTCAAAAATGGATAGCTTCAATGCAAATAAATAATAAAGAAGAAATGCAAAAAGAATTAAAACAATTACCAACAAGCATTTTAACTATTCTCTTAAAAGATTCAAAATATAATGGGATTACAGTAACGACAAAAGAGAAAATAGAATTACTAAAGATTGGTTCAATATCAGAAAAAAACAATCAAAAAATAACTATCCCAGATTCCATTGCAAAAATTTTATTTCAAGAAATAGAAATCGATAAAATAAAGATTTCTCCCACTGATCAAGGAAAAATGCTAAGTATCATGAGTACAATCGATAAAGATGCTAGCCCAACGGTAATTTATTCCAAAATTGATCAAATGCCAAAATCCATAAGAAAAGTAGTAGAACCCGTAATGGATGAAAAAGAAATCAAAAAAATTACCATCTTCTTAGTTGGATTATACATTTTATCCGCATTATTTACATATATAGAAGCAATATCAATGACATTAGTTTCCAATCGATTTGCCAAAAAACTAAGAAGTAGAATTTCGATCAAAATTAATCAATTACCACTAAAATATTTTGATAAAAATCAAACGGGAGATATCCTATCAAGAGTAACCAATGATATTGATACCATCGCTCAGAGTATGAATCAATCCTTCGCAACATTAGTTAGTGCCGTAACACTATTTATAGGAACCATGATCATGATGTTTGTAACCAATTGGGTTATGGCATTAACCGCAATAGGATCAAGTTTAATTGGCTTTATTTTCATGATTAAAGTATTAGGAAAATCACAAAAATATTTTGTAGAAAGACAAAAATATTTAGGAGCAATTAATTCCCATATTGAACAGACATACTCAGGATTAAACGTAGTAAAAGTGTATAATGGAAAAAAAATAGTCAATGAAGAATTTGATATCTTGAATGAAAAAGTATATGAAGCCAATAGAAAAAGTCAATTTTTATCCGGATTAATGATGCCAATGATGAATTTTATTGGAAATTTTGGTTACGTAGCCGTATGTATAGTAGGAGCACTACTTACCATGAATGATCAAATTACATTTGGAGTAATTATAGCCTTCATGACTTATGTAAGATTATTCACATCACCATTATCACAAATTGGTCAAGCAATGACAGCTCTACAAACAACAGCTGCAGCTAGCGAAAGAGTATTTGAATTTATTGATGAAGAAGAAATGTCCAAACAAACAGAAATTACAAAAAAATTAGAGAAAAACAAAGTAAAAGGAAATATTGAATTTAGTAATGTAGAGTTTACTTATGATGGAAATCAAACCCCAACCATCAAAAACTTCAATGCCAAAGCCAAAGCTGGACAAAAAATCGCTATTGTTGGCCCAACTGGTGCAGGAAAAACAACAATGGTCAATCTTTTAATGAAATTTTATGAAATCAATAAAGGAGAAATAAAAATAGATGAAATTTCGACCAAAGAACTATCAAGAGAAAATATTCACGAATTATTTACTATGGTTCTTCAAGATACCTGGCTATTTGATGGAACAATAAAAGAAAATATTATCTTTAATCGAGAAAATATCTCCTCAGAAAGAGTAGAAGAAGTTTGCCAAATAGTAGGACTAGATCACTTTATTAAAACATTACCACATGGATTTGATTCAACAATAAATGAAAGTGACAGTGTATCCGCAGGACAAAAACAACTACTCACCATTGCAAGAGGAATGATAGAAGATGCACCATTTTTAATCTTAGACGAAGCAACCAGTAACGTAGATACAAGAACAGAAGAATTAGTCCAAAAAGCAATGGATAAACTGACCGAAGGAAGAACATCCTTTATTATTGCTCATCGCCTATCTACAATTAAAAATGCAGATCTAATTTTAGTAATGAAAGAAGGAAATATTATAGAACAAGGAACTCATGAAGAATTAATGCAAAAAAATGGCTTCTATAAAGAACTATATAATTCTCAATTCAAATTAACTTAATAAAGTCATTTGCAAACAAATGTATAATTGACAAAACCTTGGGGGGGGGGGTAAACTAAAACTAGATAAGATAAATAGAAAAAATTT
>CANQFO010000067.1 GCA_947599755.1 uncultured Bacilli bacterium | reverse complement strand
TTGACTAAAATAAAAACAGTTGAACGACTTAATGTCTATATACATATCAAATAGACATTTCATTTTTCAATTAAATTGATTACACTTTGTTTTTGAACTGATAGACTTTTCGATAGAAATTTGGTACAATAGGCGTAGTTAGAGGTGATTTTTGTGGAGGAGAAGTTTAATTTAAAGGCTAAGCGAATTAGTATTTTGGATAATTATGGTGAAAATTTTCAAAATAAAGATTATATTACTAATCCTGCTATTGGACGTGATGAACAAATTAAACAATTAATTTTAATTTTACTTACTCCCGACAAATCTGCTGTTTTAATTGGAAAACCTGGTGTTGGTAAAACTGCTGTTGTTGAAGGTCTTGCTTATCGTATTCAATGTAATCGTGTGCCAGAGTCTTTGCGGGAATATCAAGTGATTAAAATTAATACTTCTGCTTTACTTGGTGTTGATCCTGTTACTGGTGAGGCAAAGATTCAAACTTTAATTGATGAATTGAAATCTAAATCTAAATTGATTTTATTTATTGATGAAATTCATACTTTGATGGGAACAAAAGGCGAAGCGTTAGATTTTGCCAATATGTTTAAACCAGCGTTGGATCGTGGTGATATTAAAGTTATTGGTGCTACTACTACAGAGGAGTATGAGAGATATATTTTGCGAGATAAGGCTTTTGTTAGACGATTTCAAAAGGTAGAAATTGAAGAGCCTACTCGTAATGAAAATATTCAAATTTTAATGGGAACTCTTCCTAAGATTGAAAAAAGAACTGGGGTTAAGATGATGTATACTTCTTTTATTCAACGTAAAATGATGGAATTTATTACTGATATTACTAGTGAGTATAAAAGAATTTATGAAATTGGTTCTAGATATCCTGATGTTTCTTTGACTTTGGTTCAACAAGCATTTTCTAATGCTTTATTTGAAAATCGTAATGAAGTTAGTGTGATTGATTTTCGAAATGCAATTTGTACTAGTAAAAATATTTATCCTGATGTTATTCGTAAAGGATTAGAACAATTTGATGTTTTGTTTGCTGAACAAATTGCTGAATATCAAGCAACTCATAAAACTTATGAAAGGTTAGGTGAGAACATTGAATAAAAAATACACCTTGCTTGGTGAAATTATTTCTTTTATTCTTATCTTCTGTGTTTTATTTACTCCTATTCATGCATTTGCTTTACAATCTACTACTATGGCTAAATTGGAAAAAACATGGGATCTTGAGACTATGGATTATCGTAGAATTCAATTGTTAGAAAAAGCTAATACTTTAGTTGGCTATACTACTTATGGTCATGCTGCAGGATCAAATAAAATTGCAACAATTGGAAATAAACCGAAGCAGCTATGTTGTTCTAGTTTTGTTGCTTGGGCTTATTATTATTCTGGTCTTATTACTGATTTAAAATCCAATGGTAAGGCAAAAATTGATGTAAATTGTGATAGTATTCCTAAAACAACATATTTTGAAAGTGTTTCTGAATCTGAAATTCTTCCAGGGGATCTTGCATGGGCTCCTGGTCAACATATTGGAATATATGCTGGTACAACAGAATCTGGAGTGAAAATGTATATTCACTGTTCTGGTAACAGTGGTCGAAATGGTGTAGTAATCGATCATGATTCTAGATTTACTAAGTTTTTTCGGTATAAGAAATTTAAAGATGATAATTCTAATTCAATTTATGCCAAGGTGTCTAGTAGTGAACCAATTAAGGCTTTTAAGCAGTTTATTTCTAAATATATTTCTTCAGGCAAGTCTATTACTGCAGAGGATATGCAAAAATGGATGGAAGGATATAATGGAGATGTTGATTGTTCAGGAAAAACAGGAATTTTGGGTGATCCTAATGATGAAAATTCTGTTGCTTGGTTATTGCAGCAAATTTTAAATTATATTAAAGTATTGGGACCACTTTTAGTGATTGTTTTAAGTGCAATTGATTTTATTAAAGTAATTATTCAAAGTGATGATGAAAGTATGGCTAAGGCTCAAAAAAAATTAATTATTCGTTTACTTTTAGCAGCTGCATTATTTTTTATTCCTACTTTAGTTACAGTATTGCTTAATATTTTTGGTATTACTTCTGATCCGCTTTGTGGTCTTTCTTAGAAGAATTTAATCTATTTGTGATAGATTAATTCTTTTTCTTTATTTTTTTCATATTTAGATTTTTTTCTTTATTATTCAATTGTATAATTAAACTAGTTATAAATGGAGGATTTTATGTGTGGAATTTTTGGTTATGTTGGAAATAAACATCCTAAGGATATTTTAGTTCAGGGACTTTTAGATTTGGAATATAGAGGATATGATTCTTCTGGGGTTGCTTTTTGGAGTCCTAATTGTGTGCAAGTGGTTAAAGCTTCTGGTAGAATTTCTCAGTTGGAAAAAAAATTAAATTCTACTTCATTAATAGATTCTTCTATGGGAATTTCTCATACTAGATGGGCAACTCATGGAATTGTTAATGAGATAAATGCTCATCCCCATACGATAGGAAAGGTTACATTAGTTCATAACGGAATTATTGAAAATGCAATGATGTTAAAAGAAAAATTAATTCAGGAAGGAGTGAAATTTCAAAGCGATACAGATTCTGAGGTGATAGCTGCTCTTATTGATTATTACTATGAAGAAGATCCAATTCAAGCAATTGAACGAGCTTTATCTGAATTAATAGGTACTTATGCACTGATTATTTTATTTCAAAATAAAGATAAATTATTCGCAGTTCGAAAAGAATCTCCTTTATTAATTGGAGTTTCTGATGGAGAATTTTTTGTTGGATCTGATCTTTTGCCTATTGTTCGGTATACTGATCGGTATTTGTTATTGAAACCTTTGGAGATTGCTGAGATTTCTTCTTCTATTCATTTGTTTCAACATGGTAAGGAAATTTGTCCTTCTTTTCAGGTTACTGATATGAAAAAAAATGTTTCTGATAAGGAAAAATATGATCATTATATGTTAAAAGAAATTATGGAACAACCTAAAGTTTTAGAAAAAATGATTCAAAGTTATCTTTCTGATGTTTCTTTATTGCCAGATTTATTTAATTATGAAGAAGTTCATATTGTTGCTTGTGGTTCGGCATTGTATGCTGGTATGATTGGAAAGACTTTGATTGAGGAAAAGTTTAAAATTCCTGTTTTATGTGAATGTGCTAGTGAGTATTGTTATCAATTTATTTCTTATCAAAAGAAAACTTTAGTGATTTTAATTTCTCAATCGGGAGAGACTTTTGATACCATTGCGGCAATGAGAAAGGCTAAATCTTCTTTTGTTGATACTCTTGCCATTGTAAATGTTGAAGGCTCTACTATTGCTAGGGAAAGTGATCATCATATTTATATTATGGCAGGGGCAGAAATTGCTGTTGCTACGACTAAAGCTTATACTTTGCAGGTTATGGTTTTGGCAATGCTTTGTTGTCGTTTGGAACTTTTGAATCATTCTTCTTTTATTTTTGATGAAATTCAAAGACTTCCTCAACTTCTTCGTAAAGTTTTGGATAAGAAAGATGTTTATGCAGAGATTGCTAAAAATATTTATCAACAGGAAGATATTTATTTTATTGGACGTAGAATGGATTATGCAATTTGTTTGGAGGGAAGTTTAAAGTTAAAAGAAATTTCTTATATTCATTCTGATGCTTATCCGGCAGGAGAATTAAAGCATGGACCAATTTCTTTAATTCAACAAGGAACTGTTGTTATTGCAATTTTGACGGATGATGATATTTTTGAGAAAACACTTTCTAATTTGTTTGAGGTAAAAGCACGTGGTGCTAAGGTCTTTGCAATTTCTAATCGAGATATTTGTGAGTTATCTACACCAATTCTTGTTCCTAAGGTTTCTAATTATTTTCAACCAATTTTGGTTGCTCCTATTTTGCAACTTATTGCTTATGAGGTTGCTAAACTTAGAGGATGTGATATTGATAAACCGAGAAATCTAGCAAAGAGTGTTACAGTAGAGTAAATTTTTAATAAAAATAATATGGGTTTTATTCTGCCCATATTTTTATTTGTTGATAGGTATCTTTTAGAATTTTTTCTATTCCTTTTTTGCAATTTGCAGGAGATGTACTTGGTAAATAAATTGCTTCTATTTTTGTTTTTGGGTAACAATATTTTTGATATAATTCATAAGCTTTTTTTTCTGTTGTAAAAACTTTTTTAATTTTTGTTGTTTTTAATATTTTGGTAAGATCATTTGGAATTGGGTTTTTAATGGATTGATCACTTGATGATGTTATTTCGCAACTTTGTAATACATCATAAAGAGCAATATGATGTTTTTTTAGAAATTTGATTTTTTCTTCTTTATTTTCTCCAATTTTTTCTTGATAAATTGTTTCTAGTGTTTTCCAAAATCTATTTTTTGGATTTGCATAATAAAATCCTTTTTCTCTTGATTTTATGGAAGGCATAGTTCCTAGTATTAATACTTTTGAGTTTTGATCATAAATTGGTTCTAGTGTATGGATTACGTTCATTTTTCTCACCATAAATATTATACTCTATTTTTTCTTTTTAACAAGTTTTGTATTTTTTTGCATATATATAATTAGTGGTGATATTATGAATGATGGATATATGAATAATGGGATAAGAATTTCTTATCCTAGAACAAAATATGATAAGGTTAATCTTTATTTAGAGGGAGAAATTCGAAAAATTATTCTTGATTTTATGAAACAGGCTAGTGGTCCTATTTTAGAAAATTTTATTTATACTTTAGATATTTCTTATGATGATTATTCTTATCAAGATTTTATTTCATTTGTTTTTTTCGTTTCTACTTCTACGGGAGGTGCTCATCCTGATAATCGTATTTTTTCTGTTACTTATGATATTGTTCGTGAAAGTATAATTACTTTGGATTATTTGCAACAGAAAAATCCTAATTTACTTTCTGTTTTATCTGAGGAAAGCAGAAAAATTTTATCTCGAAATGTGAATATTACTGATCCGGATATGTTGATTCAAGGTACTATGGAAGAATCTTCTAATTTTTCTAATTTTGTTTTTACTTCATCAGGATTAAAATTTTATTTTCCTCCATATCAAGTAGCTCCTTATTCTTCTGGTAGTTTTCAAGTAGTGATTCCTTATGATAAGATTTTTTCAGAGTAATTTTTTATTATTTAATTTATCCATATAAAAACCTCATTCCTTTGTTTAAGAAATGGGGTTTGTATTGAATTTTAATTTTCTATTTAGTTTGTTGATTACTATTTAATATTGAATTGATTTTATTTTAATATAGTAATACAGTTTTTTAATCTCCCATTATATTGGGATTCATTTTTAATCCAGTTGGATCGAATAATAATTGATCTAAAATTGCTTGATTTTTTGGTGTGAAATTCATCATATCTATGTTTGGATTGGTATTAGGATTCATGTTTGTACTCATATTTGGATTCATGTTTGTAGTTATATTAGGATTCATATTACTATTCATATTAGGGTTCATATTTGTCATATTTATTAAGTCATTGTTATTGGAACTGTTTTTTCCGTTTGTTAGCATTTTATCATAATATTTAAATAATTCTTTGAAACGATTGTAATGAACGATTTCTCTTTGTCTTAACCAAAGTAGTGGACCTATTACATCTGGATCGGTAGTTAAATCGATTAAGTTTTCATAAACTGCTCTTGCTTTTTGTTCGGCTGCCATGTCTTCTGAGATATCTGCAAGAGGATCTCCTGTTGTGGCGAAGTAAGCAACAGTAAATGGGACTCCATTAGCATCAGTTGGATAAAAAG
>CANQFO010000066.1 GCA_947599755.1 uncultured Bacilli bacterium | reverse complement strand
ATGTAAAAAAAATACAAATTAATTGTATAACTTGTATTTTCTCTTAAATTTTTCCAACATTTACTTTACTTCATCAAAAACAATATAATTGGTTAATTATATTTTTATGACTAAGTAATGATTTAATGTATCCTATTTATATATTTCAGCCATATTTTATCATCTCTTTTGCATATAGTCATTGTCAATATGCAAGTGTGTTTTTCTAAATTGACAAGTATATCAATTCCAATCTATACATACTTAGCATAACTTATAACATTTTAAAACTCGAACTATAAAAGTCCGAGTTTACTATCTTTCTGGTGCCGAAAGACAGAATTGAACTGTCCTCTGATCCTTACCAAGGACCTGTTTTACCACTAAACTATATCGGCGTGTTTCTAACAATATCATAGCATTTATTTTTTTGTTTGGCTATATTAAATTTTATTATGTTTGGCTATATTAAATTTTATTATGTGTTTTCAAAATGTTTATCTTGTGATAAAATAACGTTATATAAACTTAGGAAAGGGTAGTTTTTTAATATGAAAATGATGATGTTGAAATGTTTTTCTTTTCTTTTCTTTTATCTTAGTGGTTATATTTTTTGTTTATATATGAGATTTCCTTTTCCTTTTCTTTTTACTTTTTTTGTTACTTTTGTTCTTTTTTATTTGTTTCGTTATATTCAAAAATTTTCAATAGTTATTTCTAAGACTAGTCGGATTGTTTTATATTTATTTTCTTTTTTATTTTCTTTCTTTTTGGTTTTAGGAAAATTATTGAATATTCGTGCAGATATTTTTTTTGGAACAGCATTGGATAATTATGTAGATGATTTTTCTTTTGTTGATTTTTTTGCTGTTTTTCTTTTATCTTTTGTTATGTATATTCTTTTTTCTTATTTGATTATTCTTTTATCTATGGTAGTGAAAAAATTTCAATTTCGAAAAGTAACGGGAATTTCTAATAAAAAGTTCTTTTTTCTAATTAGTTTTCTTTTATTTTTATTTTGGTTTCCTTACTTACTTGTTTATTATCCTGGAATTGTTCCAGCTGATACGATCGTTTCTATTAATCAGGCTATTGATTTTTCTTGTCTTACTAATCAATTTTCTATATTTTATACTTTTTTTATTAAATTTTTTATTTGGTTTTGTTCTTTGTTTGGACAAGGGGTTACTTTTAGTTTGTTTTTATTGATGGTTTTTCAAATGATTTATCTTTCTTTTTGTATGAGTTATTTAATTTGTTGGCTTAGGAATAAGGGCTTTTCTAAAGTAATTTGTTTTCTTTTTATTTTATTGTATGGATGTATGCCTTTTTATGCTGCGCTTAGTGCAAGTATGTTTCGTGATCCTATTTTTTCAGCTAGTTTGTTAATTTTTAGTCTTTTTTTAATTGATTGTGTTATTTCTTCTGGAAAGTTAATTGAGGATAAAAAGTTTATTATTCGGATTGTGTTGCTTTGTCTTATTATTACTTTATCTAGGAATAATGGATACTTTGTTTTGCTTTTTACTTTTTTGCTTATTTTTGTTTTTCATTTGTTTAAAAAAATTACGATTGATTTTACTGAAATTGGTAGTATTTGTCTTATTTTTGTTTTTTTGTATTTGTGTATTTTAAGTCCTGTTTATCGTTATTTTCATGTTGAGGAGGCGTTTTCTGATAGTGTTGGTATTTTACTTAGTCAAATGTCTAGTGTGGTTGTTTATGATGGGAAAATGAGTACAGAGGATCGTAAATTTATTGATAATATGTTTCCTCTTGAGAAATTTCCTAATACGTATCGTCCATGTGTTGTAGATTTGTTGAAATGGGATAGAGATTTTGATGATGTTTATATTCGTGATCATAAGATGCACTTTTTTCAAACTTATTTTCATTTATTGATTCAAAATCCTTATCTTTATCTTAAATCTTGGGCGCTTAGTACTTATGGATATTGGGCTTTTAATCATTGGGAGTTGAATGTTGCGGATTATAATATTAGTGCTGGGGATCTTGATCAACTTAAATATAATGTTGGAGTTCCTATTGATACGAAAAATTTTTTGAAAAATCGTTTGATTCCAGTTAAGAAAATTTTTACGATTTATGGAAAAAATATTAGTTTATCTATTTTGAATTGGATTATTTTCTTTTTGGTTTTACTTCTTTTCTTATCTAAAAATTATCATATGTTAATTACTTTGGGACCTACTTTGGGAGTTGTTTTTTCTTTGTTTATTGCTACTCCTAATGCTTATTGGCCAAGATATGGATTATTAGAGTATTATATGTTACCAGTTTATGTGTTTATTTTTCTTATTTCTTTTTCTATTGGTGTATCAAAAAAGTAATCTTTTAAAAGATTTAATTTCATGAAAATAGTAGAAAATTTGTCTATTTTTGTGATAGAATATCTATAGGATAGGAAAGTGGGTGAGAAATTTGTCAGGAGGATTTCTTATTTTTGGTTCTATTATTGTTACAGTTTTTATAGTAATGATTTTTATTTTTCATTTTGTCCGTAAGTTTAGAAAAAAATATTATCAAAAATTAGTTAAACATTTAGAAATTGAAAGAAATCAGATTTCTAGTATACCAATTTTACTTGAACTTTCTAAAGTAGAACCTATCATTAAGAATGATAGAATGGAAGAGAAGTATACGAAGTGGCAAGATAGATTTAATTATTTAAAAGATAATCGTTTGTCTATTATTGATGATATGTTAATTGATTTAGATGTTTATCTTGATAAAAAACAATATCGTTCTTTTCAGTATCAAATGGCTAAGATAGAAATTGAACTTTATAAGCTTAGAGAGTCTTTTGAACATTTATTGGAAGAGATTAAAGATATTACATTGAGTGAGGAAAAGTATCGTTCAATTGTTATTAAATTAAAAACTAAATATCGTCATTTTCATCAAGAATTTAATGATCATAAGGTATTATATGATGATATGCAAGAGGCAATTGAATTACAACTTGAAAATATTGAGCGACGTTTTTTAGATTTTGAAAAAGTTATGGAAGCTAATGAATATAATGAAGTTGTTCATATTGTTAAAGCTTTGGATGCAATGATTTCTCATATGGATATTGTTATTTTAGAGGTTCCTGATATTTTATTGATGGCAAAGCAAGTAATTCCTAATCGAATGAAGGAAGTAGAACTTACTTATCAAGAGATGAAAGATCAGAATTATCCTTTGGATTATCTTAATATTGAGTATAATTTAGAAGAATCTAGAAAAAATATTGATTCTATTTTGGATAAAGTCAAGGTGTTAAATTTAGAAGGATGTATGTTTGATTTAAAGACGATGCTTGAGTATTATGAATCTTTATTTATTGATTTTGAGAAAGAGAGATTATCTAGAAAAGTTTATGAAGAGATAGAGGGTGATTTTTCTAAGAAACTTTCTAAGACAAATCAGCTTGTTCATGATGTTTATGAGCAATTGGATGATATTAAAAAAACTTATGATTTGACTGATGAAGATATTCATATTATTCATGATGTAAATAAGAAATTGATTGTTATTAATGATGATTATAAGAAGATGAAAGGGCAAGTTAGTAGTCAATCTTCTCCTTATTCTATTTTACAACAAGAAGTAGAGGAGTTAACTATTCGGTTAAAAGAGATGGAGCTTGATTTTGATCAAGCGTTAAAATCTTTAGGAAATATGTATGATGATGAAGTTCGTGCTAGGGAACAGTTAGATGAAATACAGGAATTTTTGAAACAGTGTAAAGATAAGATGCGTAGTTATAAATTACCTGTTATTACGGATAATTATTTTGTTCAATTGTCTGAGGCAAATGAGGCTATTTTAGAAGTGATTCATGAATTAGAAAAGAAACCAATTGCGATTCAGGTTTTAAATACTAGAGTAGATACTGCTAGGGATTTAATTTTGAAGTTGTATCATACAACGAATGAAATGATTAAGACTGCTCAACTTGCTGAAATGTCTATTATTTATGGTAATCGATATCGTTCTCATTACTCTGAAGTTCATACATCTTTAAAGGATGCGGAAATTCAATTTTTTAAGGGGAATTATCAAAAGTCTTTAGATATTTCTATTAAAGCAACTTCTATTGTAGATCCTGATATTTATCAAAAAATGTTGAAATTTTATGATCAATAATTTTTCTTTAGAAGTTTTTATTTTAGTAATGGATATATTTATGTCTATTACTTTTTATTTTTTTTTGATTAGTTCTAGTCAATTTGTAAAAGTTATGTTATTATATATTATAAGGATGATAGGAGAGGGTCTTAGTGAAGAAGAAATTGTTATTGATCATTGTACCAGTTTTATTTATGATTGGTGCTACTGTATATATGGCTATTCATTTAAGTCAGAATTCTTTTCAGACTTTTTCTCGGGCAGGTTATATTTTAAGTAATGAAATGCAAAGTAAAAATACTACTCAATCTAGTGGGATAAAATTTTATTTTAATGAGAATACAGATTATAAAGATAGTTATGATAATATGGTTGAATTTAAAGATACTAATGGAGAAAAAGTGAAAGTTAGTGATGCTTCTTTTGTTCATTATACGGATCAGTCTATTAGTTTATTGAAAAAGGGAGTTATTTTTAATTTAGATGAAATTAATCAGAAAGTTCCTAAGTATTATAATTTATTTGAAGGGACTGTTTTAGAGTATAATCAAGATCAATATTCTGTTGATAATTTAGGAAAAAAATTAACGTTTAAGTATTTTATTGTTCGAGTTAGTGAAAATAAGTATTTGGTTGTTTCTCCTTATCTTCGTTTACAACTTGATTCTTCTACTGAGAGAGTATTAAATCATTCTTATGTGGAAATTACTTTTATGGATGATCGTGTTGTTAGAATTGAAAATCAAGAGGTTAGTTATCAGACTATTGCAAAAAATGCAGCAATTTATTTTTCAGAGCATTTATATCTTAATTTAGATAATGAGTATTTTTATTATGATGATGATGCGAAAATTAATTTAGGACAAATTGTTATTGATTCTTCTGATAATATTGATATTGCTCCTTTAGATGAAGATTATTTGGAAAAAGAGAAGGATGAGGGAACTTCTACAAATAGTGAAAGTAATTCAAATGGAGGAAATGGTAATCAGACTGATACTGGTAATGGATTTGGTAATGGTTTAGATGGGGGAAATTCTTTTGGTAATGTAGGTGGTAGTCTTAACGGAGAATATGGTGGTCTTGAAAATGATTCTTCTTCTGATTCTTCTGTTGAGGATGAGCATTATGCAATTCCTACTGCTACGGTTACTGATTTAACCGTTACTTCTAACCGTTTGCAGGCAGATATTCGTATTGTTGATGATGATTCGTTAATTCGTGGAGGAGCGTTAACGACAATCATTAATAATCATACTGGTAAAGTGGTTTATTCTATGGAAAGTGAAGAGGGAACTTATCATATTCCTGTTTCTGTTGAAAATTTAACTCCTGATACTACTTATAGTTTAAATACTCGTATTACTTATGAAAAAAATGATACATTATATACGATGGATGTTGTTTCTCAACTTTTTGTTACAGAGTCTATAGGTATTCATCTTGAAAAAGATTATTATACTTCTTCTGAACTTGCTTTTTTAGTTAAAATTGATGATTACTCTAAAGTGCAAAGTGCAGATGTTACTTTATATAGCAGTACTGGTGAGATGGTTGGAACTTTTTCTGTTAGTTCTTTATATGCTCAAACTTTGGAGGGACAGCAAGTTGTTTTTCGTGAATTGAATCCTGATACGAAATATAGTGTTACGATTACACAAATTATATATGATGATTATGCTATTTCTGATGATTATTTTGTTGAAATGAGTGCAAAAACATTAAAAACTAAACCGGTGGTTGGAGATGTAAAATTTACTATTGATAAGAGAAAAAGTCTTTTTACTTTACAACTTAATCATACTTCTGATCCTAATAATGGAATAGAAAATTATCGATATGAAGTTTATGATGCTAGGACTTTAGCTGATGGTGCTTCTCCTATTGCAGTTTTTGAAAAAGATAAAAATGTATCTATTGATTTAGCAGTTGATGAAGTTACGATTCATCGAGCTGTTCCTTATGTATTTCGGGTTGTTGCTTTATTTTATGATAATGAAAAGTATATTGAATATTCCACTGGATATAGTGAGACTATGCAAATGGATGGGGTAGAGCCACCTTCATTTGCATAGTCTCACTATAAGGTTACTTTTGAGAGAATTAATGGAATGATTAAGATAATAGATGATGCTAGTACTGTTAATTTAGATAAAT
>CANQFO010000065.1 GCA_947599755.1 uncultured Bacilli bacterium | reverse complement strand
GAATATAATTATTTGTATGCTCGTAATATTGAAGGAGCAGATGTGAAAGCTCATGAACAAGTAATCATTGATAGTAAAGATCCAGAATATAATTATAAGTATGCTCGTGATATCGAAGGAGCAGACAAAAAAGTTCATGGACAAGTAATCATTGATAGTAAAGATCCAGAATATAATTATAAGTATGCTCGTGATATCGAAGGAGCAGATAAAAAAGCCCATGGACAAGCAATCCTTGATAGTAAAGATCCAGAATATAATTATTGGTATGCTCTTAATATCGAAGGAGCAGATGTAAAAGCTCATGGCCAAGTAATCATGGATAGTAATCATTTATTTTGGACTAGCGAATATAAACGAAATATTTACAATGGAGGAATAGAAAATAAAGTTGAAACGTTAACAAAAAAAATTCTATCTTTAAAAGCACAAAGGAATAATTAATTTTTTTCTTTAAAGATTATATTTAAAAATTATACAAAAATATTACTGGATTATTTTCAACAAGTATGATGAATAAAATGAAAATTTTTCAAAGTATCATGGTATAAGATTTTATGATGAAAAGAAAAAACAATTAAATTTTCTTTGTGAAATAGAAAAAATATGCTATAATGTTCATAGAAAGGAGTGGGAACAAAAAAATCCCACTTCTTATTATTTAGGAGGTGAACATGAAAGACCAAGTAGCAGCACTAGTAAATGATGCAATTCAAAAATGGAATGTCTATGTAGATGATGCCTTTTTATCTGAAGAAGAAGGTAAAAAGATTTTTAATATTGTCTTAGATAGTAAAGAGGTAATCGATCTAAACAAAATCACAGAAGCCTCAAGAGAAATTAATCGAATCATTGATCAAAACCAAGAAATATTAAATGATGCAGACGAATTAGATATTTATTCAAAAGAGAAAGGAGTACAAGAAAATGAACAGTAAAGAATTTAAAAAAGCATTAGATAACATTGTAAAAGAAAAAGATATTGATCCAGAAGTAGTATATGATGCTATGGAATTAGCTTTAACTTCTGCTTATAAGAAAAATTTTAATTCTAAAACAAATGTTAAAGTACTATTTGATAGAGCAACAGGAGAAATTAAAGTATATTCTTATTTAACTGTTGTTCCAGATGATAAAATGACTAAAGAAGAATATGAGGATTATTTATTTGAACATTATACTGATGAAGATGAAGAAGAGGAAGAAAGAGAAAATAAAGAAGAAGAAAAAAAAGAAGAAAAACCTAGCTTTTTTAATCCTGAAATTGAGATTAAATTGAGTGATGCCAAAAAAATTGATAAGACATTAGAAGTAGGAGATACTATTGATAGTGAAGTAACTCCTAAAGATTTTGGACGAGTAGCAACTTCCACAGCAAAGCAAGTAGTAGTACAAAAAATAAGAGAAGCTGAAAGAAATAGTATTATGGAAGAATTCGGAGACAAACAAGATGAATTATTAGTTGGTACAGTAGCCTTAGAAGATACTGATAATTATTTTATTGATTTAGGAAGAACAAATGGAATATTACCAAAAAAAGATATTATTCCAGGAGAAAAAATAGAAATGGGTTCACAAATTAAAGTTTATGTATCCAAAGTAGATAATTCAGGAAAAAACATGTTAATCTTATTAAGTCGTACTCATTATGGTTTTGTAAAACGTCTATTTGAATTAGAAATACCAGAAATCAATGATGGTACAATTATGTTATATGGTGTAGTAAGAGATGCTGGTAATAGAAGTAAAGTAGCAGTTTATTCTGAAAACCCTAATGTTGATCCAATAGGAGCATGTATTGGAGAAAAAGGATCAAGGATTGCTAGAATTATTGAAGAATTACACGGAGAAAAACTAGATGTAGTAAAATATGATAAAGATCCTGCTATCTTTATTGAAAATGCACTATCTCCTGCAAAAGATTTAACTGTCGCAATAACTGATCCAAAAAGACAAGAAGCAATGGTAATTGCCGATGGAGATAATTTTTCTTTAGCAATTGGAAAAAAAGGTCAAAATGCTAAATTAGCCAGTAGATTAACACACTATAAAATTGATATTAAAACAACAGATCAAGCCAGAGAAGCAGGAATTAATTTTAGATAAATAAGGGAGGCAAATATGAAAGTAAGAAAAATTCCCTTAAGAACCTGTATCATTACCAAAGAAAAACTTCCCAAAAAAGATCTTCTTAGAATTGTAAGAACCAAAGAAGGAAATGTATTATGCGATGAAACAGGAAAATTAAATGGAAGAGGAGCATATATTAAAAAAGATATAAATGTTTTAGAAAAAGCCCAAAAAAGCAAAGCTTTAGAAAGACATTTAGAATGTAAAATAGAGGAAAACATATATGAAGAAATAAAAAAAATAATAGAAAAGTGAGGTGAATCTGAATGAATATGACAATAAAAGATTATGCACAAGATGTAGGAAAAACAGTAGATGAAGTAAAAATGCTATGTGATAAAATAGGAATTAACTACAAAGATGAAACAACACCATTAGAGGAGACAGATATTATATTATTAGATAATGAAATTCAAGATTCAGAAGATTATATTACTGGAGATATAGAAGATATAGAAGAAAAACGTCTAGATGAAGAAGTGACCGATAAAGCAGAAGAACTTGCCCTAAACACTAATTTTGATCTAGACAATGAAACCTCTTTTGAAAAAGTAAAAAATAAAAATGCAAAAAAATCAGAAAATAATAGAAAAGATTTTTTTAAGGAAAGAAAAAAGATTTATAAACATAGAGAAAAATTACAAAGTAATGAACAAATTCAAAATAAAAATATTATTTTATATCATGATAATATGACAGTTTCCCAATTAGCAGAATCATTAAAAATATCTCCAATAGAAATTGTAAAAAAATTAATGGGACTAGGAATAATGGCATCAATCAATCAAAAAATTGATTATGATAGCGCAGAAGTAATTAGTTCTGAATATGATAAAATTTTAAAGAAAGAAGAAACTGCAGATATTTCTAATTTTGAAAATTATGAAATAGAAGATAGAGAAGAAAATTTAAAAGAACGTCCTCCAGTAGTAACCATAATGGGTCACGTAGATCATGGAAAAACAACACTCCTAGATACGATTAGAAAAACACATGTAGCAAGTAATGAAGCAGGAGGAATTACCCAAGCAATAGGTGCATATTCAGTAAAATGCAAAGAAAAACTAATTACATTTATTGATACACCAGGACATGCAGCATTTACAGAAATGAGAGCTAGAGGAGCATCTATCACAGATATTGTTGTAATTATAGTTGCTGCAGATGATGGAATTATGCCACAGACAAAAGAAGCAATTGATCACGCTAAAGCAGCAGGAGTACCAATTATTGTAGCCATTAATAAAATTGATAAACCAGAAGCAAATATTGATAAAATAATGAGTGGATTAGTAGAAAATGGTCTAACCCCAGAAGAATGGGGAGGAGATATTATCGTTAATAAAATATCCGCTAAAACAGGAGAAGGAATTAATGAATTACTAGAAAATATTTTATTAGTCGCAGAAATGCAAGAATATAAAGCCAATCCATCTCGTTATGCAACAGGTGCAGTAATAGAAGCAAAAAAAGATAATAAAGTTGGTTCAGTAGTAACTTTATTAATTCAAAATGGAACCTTACGTTTAGGAGATCCAATTGTCGTAGGAACTGCTTTTGGAAAGGTTCGTACTTTGAAGAATGATTTGGGTCAAAATATTGTAGAAGCTCTTCCTGCAACACCAGTTGAAGTAACAGGAATTTCAGAAGTTCCTAGTGCAGGAGATAAATTTATGGCATTTGAATCCGAAAAACAAGCCAAACAAATTGCCGAAGAAAGAAAACTAAGAAATAAAACACAACAGAGTAATTTAGGCGGAATGTCATTAGAAGATTTATTTAATAAAATTAAAGAAGGAATCAAAGAAATTAAAGTAGTATTAAAAGCAGATGTAAATGGTAGTCTAGAAGCAGTCAAAAATTCTTTAGAAAAAATAGAAGTAGAAGGAGTAAAAGTAACTATCATTCGCGCAGCAGTAGGCGCAATTACAGAAAGTGATGTAGTTTTAGCTAGTGCTTCAAATGCAATAATCATTGGATTTAATGTTAGAGGAAACAACAAAACAATAGAAACAGCAAAACAATATGGAATAACAATTAAAACTTATGATATTATCTATAAAGTAGTAGAAGATATGGAAAATGCCATGAAAGGAATGCTAGAACCTGAATACGAAGAAAAAATAACTGGTACACTAGAAATAAGACAAATATTTAAATTTTCAAAAATTGGATTAATTGCAGGATGCCATGTAACAAATGGTACAATAAAAAATAATCAAAAAGCTCGTATAATTAGAGATAACATAATAATTTATAATGGAGCCATAAATACTTTACAACATGAAAAAGATCAAGTAAAAGAAGTAAAAAAAGGTATGGATTGTGGAATAACACTAGAAAATTGTCAAGACTATAAAGAAGGAGATATAATTGAAGTATACGAATTAGTAGAGATCAAAAGATAAGTAAAAGAAAAATGAAAAAAACAATAAAAGAAGAATTAAATAAAGAATATATAATATATCAAGAGTATTTAGATGATAATTCACTATTAAAACAAAGATTAGAATCAAACGGAAATATAGAAATTGTAATACAATATATTGAAAATTCCAAAATACAAGAAAACTATATCATGACAATAAATAATCATTCAAAACAATATTATCAAATATCTGAAGATAACTCAGCCATTGCAGTCTATCAACAAGAAAATCAACATCTTAGCTTACAAAAAGTATATGATGTAAAAAGACATCGAATGATATGGGAAGAATATGCAGATATCTTTTATGAACAAAAATTTCAAAAACAACAAAGAAAGATAAAACAAATGTACAATTGACAAAACCTTGGGGGGGGGGTGTAAACTGGAACTAGAATAAGAATAAATAGAAAAAATTTATTGAATTCTAGAGGAGGTTTACATGAAAAAGTCTCATATAAAAACATATATCATTGTAGCGATATTGATATCAGTAATAGGAATAAGTATTGCCTATGCAGCCTTACAACAACAATTACAGATCAAAACAAATACAACTGTACAATCAAGTCAGACATCTTGGAATATTTCTTATGAAACACTGAATTGTTCTATAAATAGAGGGTATGCAAAAATAGGTACTATGTCAGTTAGTGGTACAACCATAACACTATCAGGATTTGTTTTTCAAGCACCTAATTCAATGGTTGAATGTTATTTTAATATAATTAATAATGGGGAAATCAGTGCTAAAATTTTGTCAATTGAACCAAAAACAGTGTTTACAGGAAGTGGTACAAGCAAAACAACAGATGAAACATTAATAAGCAGTCATTTTAGAGATCTTAACCAGGTTGTGAGATGGACGGATAGTTCTGATTGGCCATCAGTAAAAGCAGGAGATAAGGTTTTGGCAGGACAGACGAGAAAAGTAGCCCTTACTTTTGGTATTAATGACATGGCTAGTTTACCAACCAATCCTGTAAACTTTTCTATGACTTATACCATAAATTTTGAACAAGCGTAACTTAAAATACAAGAGTATCTGAAAATATTCTTGTATTATTTTTCAAACCTAAAACGAACAAATGTACAATTGACAAAACCTTGGGGGGTGTAAACTGAAACTAGATAAGATAAATAGAAAGAATTTATTGAATTCTAGAGGAGGTTTACATGAAAAAGTCTCATATTAAAACATATATCATTGTAGCAATATTGATATCCATAATAGGAATAAGTATAGCATACGCAGCCTTACAACAACAATTACAAATCAAAACCAATGCATCAGTTCAATCAAGTCAAACCTCCTGGAATATTGTTATTGAAAAAGATTATTGTACACAAAGGGGATATACGACTAATACAGGAGATATGACGGTAAATGGTTTAACACTTACTATATCCAATTATACATTTAAAGCACCAAATGATCGATTTACATGCTATTTTTATATTGAAAACAAAGGAGAAATTGATGCCAAAATCTCATCACTAGACTATAAAGAACCAACAATTTCAGGAACAGGTTCAACTGCTACTGAAGATTCTGCATTAGTGAAGACTAATTTATGGAAAGCACTAAATTGGTATAATTGGCCTTCTTTAAGTCCTATAAGTAAAGGGGATAAAGTACTAGCAGGAGAGAAAAAAAGAGCAGAAATAACTTATAGTATTAATGAAACAATGACGACCTTACCAACCAATCCTGTAACTTTTACGAATGCAACATACACCATAAATTTTGAACAAGCATAAAAATGAAAACAAACAAATGTATGATTGACAAAACCTTGGGGGGGGGGGGGTAAAATAAAA
>CANQFO010000064.1 GCA_947599755.1 uncultured Bacilli bacterium | reverse complement strand
CATAGTAATTGCAATACTTATTCTCAAAGTAAATGCAACTCATATTATAAAAATTGCTTTTACTTTGAGAATTAAGAAAAGGAAACAATCAAGAATTTGCTCATTGAAAAAGAAATATAATTAGTGTATAATAGTAATACTAGGATGTGATAAAATGAATTTCTTAAAAAGAAACAAAATAACAATAATTGCCGTAGCAATATTTTTAGTAATTGTACTACTTCTATTTCAAATAAAAAATATTTTCTTTCCTAGCAAAGAAAATGCCATATATGGAAGTAGAACAAAAGGAATAGAAAAGGTAGAAGTATCAAAATCAACAAAAGAACAAGTAGAAGAAAAATTTAATGATACAGTAACCGATTCAAACATAAGAGTAGCAGGGCGATTAATAAACATCAATTTAACAGTAAAAGAAGAAGTATCAAGAGATACAGCTAAATCTTATGCAGATCAAGCACTAGAACCATTTTCAGAAGAACAAAAAAAGTATTATGACTTTCAAGTATTTATAGAAAAAGAAACCGATTCAAACGAATTTCCAATTATAGGATATCGTCATCACACAAAAGGAAGCTTTACTTGGACAAAAGATAGAACGGAGAACGCCTCATGAAAAAAAAAATAATTATAATTATACCAATAATCATTGCCGCCTTAACATTTGTATTTGTATATCGTTATTATAATAAAGAAGATCGAACCACAACCTTAACGGTTACCGAAAAACGTTGGGTACAAGAAAATGCTGACAATGCCTATGACTTTGAAGTAGTAAATGATTACCCATTATATGGAATGAATGGAACAGGAGTAATTTTTGATTTTTTAAATGACTTTGAAAAAAATATTGGTATAGAATTTAATAAAATACCTTATCTAAAAGAATCATCTCCAACCACAAATAGCTATCAAATCAAAATTTTAGATAATAATGAAAAAGTCAAAAAAACAGATTTAATCTTATTTCATGACAATTATGTAGCAGTAGGAAAAACCTATGAAAGAATAAACCAAATTAAAGAAATGAAAAATATTACCTTTGGAATATTTGAAAAGGATTCAGATGAAGTAAGCTATTATTTAAAAGGAGGAACAAATCTTTCATATAAAACCTATAAAACAATAGAAGAATTATATAATGCTTTAGAAAAACAAGAAGTAAATATGATAATTGTTCCCAATATCATGTATCTAGATTATACAATTCAAAAAGATAAGTATTCAATTAACTATTATTTTACAGAAATGAAAAAACAAATAGTCTTATCATTAAATCAAGATAATAAAGAATTAAATAAAATTATTACCAAATACTATAATAAATGGCGCTTAACAAAATATATAAAAGAATATAATGACGCATACTTAGATTATTACTTAGAAAAAAATAATTTAAATGCCAAAACTAAGGCTTCATTAATTTCTAAAAATTATGTATATGGATATGTAGAAAATCCTCCATATGAAGTAAAAGTAAATAAAAAATTAGCAGGAATTGCTGGAGAATATATTGATAGAGTATCTAGATTAGCAAATATAAATTTTACCATAAAAAAATTTAAAACGAAAAAAGAATTAGAAAAATCAATTGATAAAGGAGAAATTGATATCTATTTTGACTATTATAACTATAACAATGACAAATACATGGCAACATTATCTCCTTTTATTGAAAATTATGTAATATTAGGAAAACAAGAAGATAACCATATTGTAAATTCTTTTGAAAGCCTAAAAGGACAAGATATTGTTATGCTAAAAGGAGATTCTTTATATAATTACTTCTTAAACAATTCCCGGGCAAAAATCAAAGCCTATAATACATTGGATGAAGTAATCAAAAAAGCAGGATCAAAAATAATTGTAATCGATAGAGAAATTTATTCCAATTACCAAAACAATAAATTTGCAAAATTAAAATTATTATATACGGATACAATGATGAATGATTACAAATTTATGGTAAAAAAGAATAATGAGGCATTCTATGACTTGTTCAACTATATTATCAATACAAATTCCTATTATAATTATCGAAACAGTGGAATAGCTAATTTACATGCATCAATTTTAGAAGGAGCAACATTCAAACAAGTATACACCATTGTATTATTAATGATTTTTATTCCATTAATAATTTTAATCACAATTTATTTAATCTGGAAAAAGAAAAAACAAATTAAAAAAGTAAAAGTAACAGATAGACATAAATACACAGATATGTTAACATCACTAAAAAATAGAAATTATCTAAATGCTAAAATGTCCGAATGGGAAGAGTCTCAAGTATATCCACAAGCAATTGTAATGGTAGATTTGAACAATGTAAAATATGTAAATGATAATTATGGTCATGAAGAAGGAGATCAATTAATCATTAAAGCAGCCGGAATTTTAGTCAATACCCAACTAGAAAATAGTGAAATTATTAGAACAGATGGAAATGAATTCTTAATTTATTTAGTAGGATATAGCGATAGACAAATTTCTACCTATGCCAAAAAATTAAGCAAAGAAATGAAAAATTTACCTCATGAATTTGGAGCAGCAATAGGATATAGTATGATCACAGATGAAATAAAAACACTAGATGATGCAATTAATGAAGCAACATTAGAAATGATAGCAAATAAAGAAGAATATAAGTAAAAAGGGTGAAAGAATGGAAAAAGCAAGAAGTTTTTTAAATAAAGTAATCACAATCATCAAACGACCAGAAATGAGAATATTACCAGGACAACTTGCTTTTTTTCTTGTTATGTCACTTATCCCTTTACTAGCATTAATTGGC
The DNA here is from genome assembly GCA_947599755.1 of uncultured Bacilli bacterium. Taxonomy (GTDB): domain Bacteria; phylum Bacillota_I; class Bacilli_A; order RF39; family UBA660; genus CANQFO01. Next base: position 3,615 of record CANQFO010000064.1, on the reverse strand, counting down.
ACAATTGCCAAAGGATTATCTATTCCATTAGATACGATAAAATTAACAATAGAAAGTTCAGTACCAAAAGAAATCAGTGAAATTTTTACCCAATCGATGACAGGAAAAGGTCTGAATTTTAATATTATTGTTTTTTTTATTTCTGCTTTTCTTTTAGCATCTAATGGATCCCATTCTATGATTATTACCTCAAATGAAATATACAAAATAAAGAATACAAATCTAATAAAAAGAAGATTAAAAGCAATTGTTATGACATTTATATTAGTAGGATTATTCTTCTTTTTATTAGTAGTACCAGTATTTGGAGATTCTATTTTTGAATTATTAAAACTTCATGCCAAAAATCAACTGATAATTAATATGCTTTATCGAGTGTACCAAATTTTAAAATATCCAACAACAATACTTTTATTATATTATAATATAAAATTAATATATGTCATTGCACCAGATAAAACAATTGATAGTATGACAACAACAAAAGGAGCAGGATTTACTACCGTAGGCTGGATTATTGCAACAGAAATTTATTCATTTTATATTGGAACATTTTCAAGTTACGATATATTTTATGGAAGTATTTCCAACTTATTAATTTTACTATTATGGATTTATATTTTATCTTATATTTTTGTCTTAGGAATGGTCATTAATGCTGGTACAATAAATATAGAAGAATAAACAAAAGAAAATAGATGAAAGGAAAAGAAAACCTATCAAAATACCAAATTTGAAAAATATTAGTGATAGTGCTATAATATAACAAGCGAGGTCATAAAATGAAAAGAATGAAAAATAGATTCAAAAACATACAAAAAAAAATAATAGAAATGATAAAAAAAATAAAAAAAGATCATTTAATTAAAGAATACTTTAAAAATAATGTATTATTTATAACATTTGTATTAACTTGTGTATTAAATTCAACAATACTAAGATTTTTTTGTATGAGTACATTAGAAAATTATTTATCTTGGAAAGCAGTCTTAGCAGATTTAACAGTAACAATAATCATTGGATCTTTTGGTTATTTTATAAAAGCAAAAAATAGATTTTCATATTATTTAACATTAGATATAATTTTAACAGCAATTTGTATGATTAATTCAGTTTATTATACTTTTTACACCTCGTTTGCTTCAATTTCTATGTTATCACTAACACAATACATTGGAGATGTAGGAGATGCAGTAGTAGAAAATGTAATACAATTAAAAGATTTAATTTATATAATTGGACCATTAATTTTAATTATCACTCACTATAAATTAAAAAAGAAAAATTATTATAAAAAGATAGAAGTAAAATCTGAACGAAAAAAGAAAGCTTTAAAAACCTTAGGATTAGGTGGTGCTTTAGCTGCAATATTTTTAATTACCATGACATCACTAGATGTAACAAGATTTATTAAACAATGGAATAAAGAATATATTGTTATGAGATTTGGAATTTATGTCTATCAAATAAATGATGTAATCATTTCTCTTCAACCAAAAATCAACTCAATGTTTGGCTATGATAAAGCAAATAAACAATTTCAAGAGTATTTTGCTGATAAAAAAGAAGTAAAAACCAATGAATATACAAATATTTTTGAAGGAAAAAATGTATTAGTCATTCATGGAGAAAGTATGCAAACAAATGCAATGAGTCTTCAATTTAATGGACAACCAGTTACTCCAAATTTAAATAAACTAGCAAGTGAAGGAATGTTTTTTTCTAATTATTACTCTCAAGTAAGCGTAGGAACAAGTAGTGATACAGAATTAACATTCAATACATCACTAATGCCAACAAAAAGTGGAACAGCATTTGTATCTTACTCAGATAGAACCTATATTTCGACTCCAAGTTTATTAAAAGAAAAAGGATATTATACCTTCAGTATGCATGCAAATAATGCTGATTTTTGGAATAGAAGAGCAATGCATAAAAGTCTAGGCTATAATAGGTTTTTCAGTAAAAGTGACTATAAAGTCACACAAGATAACATAATTGGTCTAGGATTAAGTGATAAAGAATTTTTTGCACAATCAATTCCTAAAATTGAAAAAATTAATCAAGAAAATGAAAATTGGTATGGCTTATTAATTATGTTATCAAATCATACACCTTTTTCAGATGTAGAAAAATATGGAGAATTTCCAGTGGATATAAAAGAAACAGTTACAAAAGAAGATGGAACAACAGAAGAAGTAGTATATCCTTATATGGAAGGAACAAAACTTGGAAACTACTTTAAGTCTATTCATTATGCAGATAGTGCTTTAGGAGATTTTATAAAACAATTAGACGAAAAAGGACTACTAGATAATACAGTAATAGTATTGTATGGAGATCATGATGGAAGATTACCAAGAAGTGATTATAATCGGTTATACAATTATGATAAAGAAACAGACTCTATTTTAGAAAAAACAGATCCTAACTACAAAGAATATGATTCTTATCAATATGAATTAGGAAGAAAAGTACCATTAATTATTTGGACAAAGGATATGGAAAAACAAGGATTAAATCAAGAAATTACCAATGTAATGGGAATGTATGATGCTATGCCAACACTAGGAAATATGTTTGGATTTTATAATGAGTATCAATTAGGACATGATATTTTTAATATAAAAGATAAAAATATAGTAGTATTTTCAAACGGTAATTGGGTAACCAATAAAGTTTACTATAATAGTCAAAAAGGAGAATATTTATCACTATCCAATGAAGCAATCAGTGAAGAAGAAATAAAAGAGAATAGTATCTATGCAAATAAACTTTTAGATGTATCAAATAACATAATTGTCTTTGATTTATTAAATAAAAAAAATAAAGAAGATGTGATGTTACAATATACAAAGAAAGGAAATTAAGATAATGAAATTAAAGAAAAAGGTAAAAAGAACCCTATTAATAATATTAATAATCATAATATTATTAACAGCAGGAATAATCACTTATAAAATGAAATTTCAAAAAGAAACCATTTCCGCAGCAAAAGTATTAAATAAAATAGAAGAATATGGATACACATTAAAAGATAATAAATCAAAAAAATACAAAGAACTATTTTATGAATTAGAAAAAATTCTAAAAAAAGAACCCGTAGAAGAAAAAGAATATGCCAAAAAAATAGGAGAAATGTTTATTTATGATTTTTACTCACTAAAGGATAAAACAGCAAAAACAGATATTGGAGGAGTAGAATTTATTCATCCCGATATTTTAGAAAACTTTCTTCAAAATGCACAAAATACTTACTATAAATACGTAGAAAGTAATATTTACAATAACAGAAATCAAAAACTACCAACCGTAGATACCATAAAAATAGAAGAAATCAAACAAACATCTTATGAATACAATGATACAAAAGACGAAAATGCTTATGAAGTAAAAGTAACATGGACTTACACAGATTCTTCTTTTTCTGATTATCAACAAGAAGCAACTCTAATATTTGTTCATGTAGATAAAAAATTATGTTTAGTAGAATTAAATTAATCAAAAAGAATGGTCCTTAAACATAAAGTTTAAGAACCTTTTTTGTGTGCTAGGCATGGCATATAACTAGGTGGTGGAAGTCCACTATACGCGTAAGTATCTGCGAAGTATTAG
>CANQFO010000063.1 GCA_947599755.1 uncultured Bacilli bacterium | reverse complement strand
CATCATAATCCAAACTCTCTGGATAATATGTATCAATAGCATTGGTAGAAGAAATATTAATAATATTTCCCCTCTTTTTTTGTAACATAACCTGTCCAACATACTTACTACAAAGATAAGTACCAATTAAATTAACATCCAAAATTCTTCTAAACTCTCTAACCGATTTATCAAAAAAAAGTTTATCTCGACAAATCCCAGCATTATTAACCAAAAGATCAATCGCACCAAAAGAATCAGTAATCATATTAACCATTTTCTCTACTTCATCTTCCTGAGAAACATCACACTTTATCGCCATAGCAGAAACATGATAATTCTTTTTCACATACTCCAAAAGTTCTAACGCCTCATCTTCATGATGATAATAATTAATCACCACATGAACAGATGCCTTTGCTAATTCCAAAACAATACTTTTTCCAATTCCTCGATTTCCTCCTGTAACTAAAGCAACCAAATTTTCCATCATATCAACTCCAACATCATTTTTCATGAAAGACCATTAGAAACCGAAAAATGATCTAAAAAATCAAGGACAGACTCTTCATCAGTTATCCCCACAATATTAGAAAACATTTTTCCTTTCCGAATATAAACCAAAGCAGGAACCTTCAAATTACTCTTAGAAATTCCTATCTTCTGTAAAAGATCGTCATAATCAAAAGAAGAATCAATATCATAATCAGAATACTTAATTTTCTTATATTTTAACACTTCTTCAACATGAGAACAATAAGAACAATCAGAAGAAGAAAAATAAATTAAAATAGATTTATCATTAGAAATATCTTTTAAAACAGAAGAATTATGATTACGATAGTTTCGATAAAAAAAGAAAAAAAGAGGAACACAAAACAAAAGAATAATCAATAATCCCAAGAAAAACCGATGACATAATTGAACAAATTCTGGATCTTTCATTCTACCAAGTACCTTTCATAATAATTAATATAACTAGTAATCAAACAAAATTTTAGGAAAAGCTCTACCAAGAGCCTCCTCCTCCACCTCCAGAGCCACCTCCAGAAAAACCTCCTCCAGAGAAACCTCCTCCTGATGAAGAAAAATTATTACTAGAAGGAGAAGAAGAAAAAGCTTTCCCCGCAGTAGTCATAGTATGATCAATAAAAGAATTAAAATATACAATATCAAAAGAACTAGGACTATCATACCAAGTTGGAGCTTGTAAAGATATTGATTCAAACTTCTTAATCCATTTATCAGAAACACCCAATACATAAGTATAAGGTAAAATATGATAAAAATAGGTTGGATCTTGCATTACCATAGCCTCAAGTTTTTCTTTTTCGGCACTTTCAAGAAAATTTTTAAACCCTCTCAATTTTCCTAACATTTCATTACCATATGGTGTCCTTTTAGGCAAATATTTTAAGCATATTACCATTCCTAAAACACAAACTAGGCCAACTAGATATCCAATTAAATATATTGGCTCTTGCAATAATGCAGGAAGAACAATAAAAGACCAAACCATTCCTCCAAACATACTACCCCATACTAATCCAAATAACTTTGTCCCAAGTGAAGAATTAGTAGCTCTACCATTAACATAAATCGTCTGTTTTCCACTAAATAACATATTAAACATTACAGTAAAACCAATTCCAGGAAATAACAAAGCAACAATAAGATTTTCACCTTGACCATAAGTAACAATAGGCGGTATGGTAATCAAACAATAAATAGCAATTATCATGAAAACAATAAATATTGATTTACTAGATGCTTTTCTTTCAAATATTTTATTTCTATTTTCCTGATTATTCATATTAGATAATATTTTGTCCTTTGTAATATAAAAACTATCATACAAATCTAATGATGAAACTGATGAGTTTTTGGTAAATAAACCATTTAAAAAAATTTGCTCATTTTTATTATTACCATCATAATCTTTTAATTTCGTTATTTTAAACCCCTTTGATTTTGAAAATAATGACTTTTCCTCAGTTTCTGCAATTTTTATATATCCCTTATTAGCCAAATAAATAAGAAGTGATGTAACATCCCGATTATCAGCTTCACCTTTATAAAAAAAGCCTACCTCTAAACTATTAAACCCTTTAGGCGGATAAAATTCCACTGTCTCTACAACTTGTTCATCACGACCAAATTTATACCATAATAACAGTGATATGATCAAAAACAGAACAGGTATAACAAATATGAAATATACAATAAAACTAGTATGAAATCCAGCACCGACAAAATAGCCTTCATCAAGTTCACATCTTACTGTTAATGCCTCACCCACTCCCAAAGTTCCATCATAACTTCCAGATATAGTGTTCCTATCAACATGATATTGAATATTATCATTATTGGTAGAACCCATTGTACCTAATGAAAAACCAAGTTTATTTGAATCAAATTCCTTAGGCATATGAATAGTAAAAGTCACATTTTTAATGATAGTATCCCATCCATTACCAACAATATTATAATATAACTCATCAAAATCCTGAACAGGATCCTTTCCTATATTATAAGTATACTGAATAACATAGGTTTGTTCTCCTATTAGTGTATGATCCGCAGAACCAATTTGAATGACATAATTTCCATTTTCTCTTGACGTGGAATATTCATGATCAACACTTAAATTTGATATCTGCGCTCGATTAGATGAAGTCGTACCATCTAATCTTGTAATCTTATTCCGCAAAGGAATATTTCTATATATTCCATGCTTTTCTACATTAAAATAAACATGGATTGTCTCTTTTATATCAAAAGTATTATTCTCATGAACAACCATATCAACATCATAATGATTAATTACATAATCATAAGATGAATAAGATTGATCATTCAAAGCACAAACACAATAAGGGAAAATAAACACAAATGAAAAGAAAATTAAGATAAAATTTTTAATTTTTCTCATCATATCCCTCCATGATTAAAATTCTACTTTAACATTTTCTCTTTCTTTATCACTAATTTCAAACATAGTCATAACATGATATCCAAACATTCCTGCAAACAAATTACTAGGAAACAATTCAACCAAATTATTAAACATTTTAACAACCCCATTATAATATTTCCTAGAATTGGCAATATCTTCCTCAACTCTAGTAAGTTGATTACTCAAATCCTTAAAATTTTCATTTGCTTTTAAATCAGGATAAGCTTCTGCCAACGCCATAATCTTATTAATACTACCAGTTAACTCTTGATTAGCTTTAATTTTTTCCTCAGAAGACATTTTATCATAAGAACTACTTCGCAAATTAACAATCTCTTCTAAAGTTTCTTTTTCATGTTTAGCATAACCTTTAACAGTCTCAACAATATTAGGAATTAAATCCCATCTTTTCTTTAAATAAACATCCATAGTAGAAAAAGCTTCTTTGACTTGATTATTTAATCGAACAAAACGATTATATAAAATGAAAGCATAAATCACAATCATAACAATAATCGCAACAACAATACAAATTATCCACATAAATTTTTTCCTCCATAACAAATAATTAATAAATAAAATAAAAACAAATTACCTCTTAGAAAAAGACCATCCTCCTCTCTACTTTTTCTATAACAATTATATCATCACAATAAAAGAAAAGAAAGAAAAAAACTTATTTTATGATAAACAATCATCATCAAAATAAGTCAATATAAAATCTTTTCTTTTACTTTATGATCACTTTTTTTCTGATTCTGAACATACCTTTGATGCCATTCATAAAAAACAGCATTTTGATAAACTCTATCTTCTTCTGAAATATACAAAGATCTTTTTCCTTCTGCCTCTAATGCATCATCAAAACAAACATGAGCTAAATCAGGATTAATACTTTGAGAAAATCGAAAAGAAATAGGATCAATCACATAATTACCTCCATGTCTCTGATAAGAATCCAAAAATTCAGAAGATGTTTGATATCTGATTTCTCGAACATCTTGTAATTGAAAACAACTACATAAAATAGGTAAAATATTCCTATCTTTTCCACTTTTACCAAAAGTACGTACCCCATAACAATTGCGAAAATAATCATAAAAATATCTTGGATCAACCGCCATCAAATCATGAAAAATTTGCATATTCTCCTCCGATAAATCTTTAACCAAAACATAATAATGATCATCTTCATAATTACTAACCATAAAAGTCTCAATATTTTTATCCCAAAATCTTTGACAAGCAGGAAGACAAGCAGGAATAATATATTCTTCTGGATTTTCTAAAACATAAGATAAATCTACATCCGAATATTGATAACGAAAAGATCGGTTTTTAGAAGAAAAAAGACCATTCTTAGATGAATTAAACTCATCCAGTAAACTCATAAATTTATTCAAATCCTTTCTATTTTAATAAACACTTTTTCATCATTCAATTCATATTTTTCTAAAAGAGTATCATCAACAACCAATTCATCCCCCAAAACTTCACCCATAATATAATCACGATAAACATCTAACATTTTTTTAATTTTTTCACTACCGGAATAATAAATTCGAATATGATCAGTAATAACAAAATCCGCATCTTTTCGAAGAGATTGAATCTTACGAACAAATTCACGAGCAAGGCCTTCTAAAATTAACTCCTCCGTAAGATGGGTTTCCAAAACAACACAAGTTTTTTGATTACTACTAGATGCATATCCTTCTTTTTGTTTTAAAGAAATACATACCATATCAGAGGTTAACGTAAAATCATCTCCACCTAATTGGATCATAATTTTTTCATTTTGAAGTTTACTAACTTCCTCACTAGTAAAATGATCAAGTACTTCCTGCAATAATTTAATTCTTGGACCTAAAATTTTTCCTAAAACCTTAAAATTTGGTTTTACTGTATATTCCAAATACTTACTCATATCTTTTTGAAAAACAATTTTTTTCACATTCAATTCCTCTTGAATAATAGGAAGTAAATCACCTAAAATCATTTGATCGCTCTCAGGTAAAATTAATTGTGAAATAGGCTGACGAACCTTAATTCCTGCCTCCTCTCGAGCAAATCGTCCAAGAGAACAAATATCTCGCACAAGATCCATTCTCACATCAACCACATCATCAATATAATCACTAACTTCAACAGGAAAATCAGCCAAATGAACAGATTCCTTTCCCGTAAGTTTTTGATAAATTTCTTCCGTTAAAAATGGGGTAATAGGACTACATAACTTACACAATTCAACCAATACCTCATAAGTAGTTAAATAAACACATTTTTTAGACTCCGTAAGTTCACTATCCCAAAATCTTCTTCGATTACTACGAATGTACCAATTAGATAAATCATCATTCAAAAAAGGAACAATTAACTTCGCAACCTTATTTAAATCATACTCTTGATAAGCCTGATTCACATCACGAATCAATCGATGAAGTTTAGAAATTAACCATCGATCAATAAGCTCTCTATCCTCTACCTTAATATTATACTCTCGAGGATCAATATGATCAGCATTAGCATACATTTCAAAAAAAGAATATGCATTTTTAAAAGTAGAAATATACTTAGAATAAATTTCTTTCAATCCATCTTCATCAAACTTTAAAGGTGTCCAAACAGGAGATGCATATAACATATAAAACCGAACAGTATCAGCACCATACTCATCCATTACCCCAAAAGGACTAACAGCATTTCCTCTCGATTTATGCATTTTTTGACCATACTTATCTAAAATTAAATCATTTACTAGTACATTCTTAAATGGAGTTTGCCCCGTAACAAAAGTAGAAATAACTAATAATGCATAAAACCATCCTCTTGTTTGATCAATTCCCTCAGCAATAAAATCAGCTGGAAATTGTTTTTCAAATAAATCCTTATTTTCAAAAGGATAATGATACTGAGCAAACGGCATTGACCCAGAATCAAACCAGCAATCAATAACATCAGAAATTCGCACCATTTTCTTACCACATTTAGGACATTTTATATGAATATCATCTACATATGGACGATGTAGGTCAATATCTTCTCCTACCTCTTCTATCGCTAAACGACGAAGTTCTTCACGAGAACCAATCATTATATCATATCCACATTCACATCTCCATAAAGGAATAGGACATCCCCAATAACGATTTCTAGAAATAGCCCAATCATTCATATTTTCAAGCCAATTCTCAAACCTTTTTTCCCCAACATAATCTGGATGCCAATGAATTTTACGATTTTGTTTAATAATCTCCTCTTTTTTTGCTGTAGTTTTAATGTATAAAGAAGGTTTTGAATAATAAACAAGAGGGGTTTTACATCTCCAACAATGAGGATAATCATGCTTCATTTTTTGTTTCTTAAACAATTTATCTTCACTAGTCAAATACTTAATAATATCAAGTTCCAATTGAGGATCAACTACAAGTAGCTTGGAGTCGAGGACAACAAGATGCAGTAGAAAGTATATTTGGTTATACAATATCAGCTGCAAAAGGAAAA
>CANQFO010000062.1 GCA_947599755.1 uncultured Bacilli bacterium | reverse complement strand
GGGGGGGTGTAAACTAAAACTAGATAAGAATAAATAGAAAAAATTTATTTGGATTCTAGAGGAGGTTTACATGAAAAAGGACCATATCAAAACATATATCGTTATAGCAATATTGATATCCATAATAGGAATAAGTATAGCATACGCAGCATTAAGTCAACAATTACAAATCAAAACAACTACAACTGTTCAATCTAATCAGACTTCTTGGAATATAAAAATTACGAATGTAAGAAGTACTCCTCATGGTTATATGAATGTGGGAAATATTTCTTTTAACAATACTACTATAACGGTATCAGGTATTGTCTTAAAAACCCCTTCTGATTGGGCAGAATACTATTTTGATGTTAAGAATGAGGGAGAAGTTCCTGCAAAACTTTCTAGTGTTAGTAGAATAGGACCAACGGTTACAGGAAGTGGAGATACAGCAAAAGCAGATGCAGATTATTTTCTTACTCAATATTGGGCCGTTATTCGGTATAATGGTACAAATATTAATACAAGTTCTCCTAATATTTCATTAGGAGCAGGAGAAACAAAGACATTTATGTTTGGTCTTGGATATAATAGTGAATCTGCTCATTTACCAACAAATACATTAACAATATCTAGTTATGGATATACATTAAATTTTGTCCAAGCATAAAGACAGAAAAATAAACCAAATGAATTTGATTAATACAATATTTTTTATCGTAAGGAAGTATACTCAAAAATGATTAAATCTTTTTTTTTTCAATAAAAAATGCTATACTTAATTTAAGACAGGAGGAATATCGAATGAAAACGATAAAAGATATGGATTTAACGAACAAAAAGGTAATCATACGTTGTGATTTTAATGTGCCAATAAAAGATGGAATCATCAAAGATGATACAAGAATAAAAGCAGCACTTCCAACAATACAGTATTGTATAGATAAAAATGCAAAAATAATTTTACTTTCTCATTTAGGAAGAATCAAAGAACAAAGTGATTTAGAAAAAAATAATTTAAAACCAATAGCAAAAAGATTAGAAGAATTAATAAATAAAAAAGTAAAATTTATAGATAAAACAAGAGGCAAAGAATTAGAAAATGCAATCGATACAATGAAAAATCAAGAAATTATATTGATTCAAAATACAAGATATGAAGACTTAGAAGGAAAAAAAGAAAGTTCAAATGATGAAGAATTAGGAAAATATTGGGCATCACTTGGAGATATTTTCATTAACGATGCATTTGGTACAATTCATAGAGCTCATGCATCAAATGTAGGAATTGCCACCTATTTACCATCTGCCTTTGGATTCCTAATTGAAAAAGAATTAACAGCTCTAAACATCCTAGAAAATCCAGATCATCCCTTTGTTGTAATATTAGGAGGAGCAAAAGTAGCCGATAAAATTGGAGTAATAGAAAATTTAGTCACAAAAGCAGATAAAATTTTAATTGGAGGAGGAATGGCTTTTACGTTTTTAAAAGCAGAAGGATACGAAATAGGAACCTCTTTATTAGATAAAGAAAATATTGAATTTTGTACAACAATGCTAAAAAAATATCCAAACAAAATTATTCTACCAGTAGATATAGCAATAGCAAATGAATATAGCAACAATGAACCATATCGAACAAAAGATATTAATGAAATAGAATATAATGAAATGGGATTAGATATTGGACCAAAAACAGAAAAATTATTTAAAGAAAATATAAAAGATGCAAAATTAGTAATTTGGAATGGACCATTAGGAGTATATGAATTTGAACAATATAAACAAGCAACTCATCATTTATTAAACTATATAGTAGAAAACAAAATTAAAACAATACTAGGAGGAGGAGATATCGTAGCCGCAGCAACAGATGCTAAAGTAAAAGATAAAGTATATCATGCATCAACAGGAGGAGGAGCAACACTAGAATACCTAGAAGGAAAAAAATTACCAGGAATTGAAGCAATAAAGTAGGTGATAAAATTGAGTACAACCTTTTTTATAGCAGATCCTTATAATATAAATCACTTAAAAATCTTAGAAGAATTTGAACAAGAAAACAATCTCTCAACAAAACTATCCTCATCTTTAAAAGAAATGAAAAAAGAAACTCAAAAAAAAGTCCATCAACAAAATCTAACATTAACAAACGAGATCCATGAAATATTTTTCATAAAAGAAGGGGAAAAGATAAAAGATTGTGGTTATCTAAATGGAGAAAAAGATATCAAAATATGTACAATTTCTTTAGTACCAATAACCAATAAACATAGAAAAATTTTAACAAAAATAACAGACTATGCCTTTCATATTTTAGGAATGGAAGAAGTATTTATAAATGTCAAATCAGAAGAAAAAGAATTAAAGAAAACAATAGAAAAACAAGGATTCGAAAGTTTAGGGGATGAAAATAAAGTGACAACATATATAAAAGAAAATCCAAAATACATAGAGTTAGGCTCAACAAATGAAATTAATAAAAAACATTAAAAAAAATACAATCATTCTCTTAATGATAACTATCCTAATATTATTTATTGTATTAAAAGATGATTTTTCCAATATAGTAAAATCACTATCTTCGATGAATATAGGTTATATTTTATTAGCGATAATATTATTTTTATTATCCATTTTTTTTAAAGCATATGTCAATTATAAAACAATCGCAAATAAAGAGAAAATAAGCTTATTAGAAGCTTTTAAACATAATTTAATTACCCAATTTTTTAATGGAATAACCCCTTTTTCCACTGGAGGCCAACCAATGGAAATATACATGTTAACAGAACATAAAATAAAATTAAGTGAAGCAACCAATATAACCATTCAAAATTTTATTTTCTATCAAACAGCTCTGGTAATTTATGGAATGTTAGCAGTGATGTATAATAAGGTGTTTTATATATTTCCACAAGAAAGTATATTAAAAAAATTTGTACTACTAGGATTCTTGATCAATACATTAGTAGCAGTAGCATTATTTATGATTACATTTTCTAAAACAATGACAGAAAAAATAGCACATTTAATCATAAACTTTTTAAGTAGCATAAAAATAATAAAAAATCAAAATCAAGCTCAAGAAAAAATAGATAAAAAATTAAATGAATTTCACGAAAGTGCCAAAAAAATTCGAAAACGAAAAAAACTATTTATTGGTGGAGTAGGATTAAACTTACTAAGCCTAACTTGTCTTTATATTATTCCTTTATTAATAGTATATAGTTTAAAGGATTTTACCAGTTTAACAATCTCAAAAACATTAACAGCATCAGCATATGTACTAATCATCGGTTCTTTCGTCCCAATTCCAGGAGCAAGTGGAGGAATAGAATATGGATTTTTAAAATTTTTTGGAACTTTTTTATCCAAAAATATCACAACAGCAGTCCTATTAGTATGGAGATTTATTACTTATTATTTAGGAATGATTTTAGGAGCACTACTTTTTAGTTTAGAAAAAAAAGCTCCAAAAGAATAAAAATGGAAAGAATGTGAACAAAAATGAGAATTGGAATATTTTCAGAAACATATACTCCATATATTAGTGGTTTAGTTACAAGTGAGTTAATGCTAAAAAACGCTTTAGAAAAAAAAGGGCATGAAGTATATGTAGTAACTGCAAATCTGACAAATTTCAAATATGAATATGACGAAAAAGAAAAAGTTTTAAGAATACCAGGAATACCAACAGGAATATATGATTCTAGATTAACAAGCATATATCCCATACAAGCAGTAAATAAAATCAAAAGTTGGAATTTAGAAGTTATCCATTCTCAAACAGAATTTGCTATAGGAACATTTGCCCGTCTTTTTGCCAAACAATATAATATTCCCTTGGTACATACATATCATACAATGTACGAAGACTACATTCATTACATTACAAAAGGATACTTCAAAAAATCAGGAAAGAAATTAGTAGAATACTTTACAAAATTTTATTGTGAAACAACCGCTACAGAATTAATCGTACCAACCAATAAAACCTATAAATTATTTAAAGAAAAATATCAATTTGAAAAAAATATTCATATTATTCCAACAGGAATAGAAGTAGAAAGATTCTATGAAGAAAATATCGATCCAAAACAACTACTTTTATTAAAGAAAAATTTAAAATTAGCCAAAAAAGACTTTGTCATTTTATTTATTGGAAGATTAGCCGAAGAAAAAAATATAGAATTCTTAATTAATAGTCATAAAAAATTAATAGAAAAATATCCAAATATGAAATTAATAATCGTAGGAGATGGACCAGATAAAGAAAAATATGAAAATTTAGGAAAAAAATTAAATATATCCAAACAACTAGTATTTACTGGAAAAGTAGCTTGGGAAGATATTCCCTATTATTATCATTGCGCAAATGTTTTCGCAACCGCATCAACCACAGAAACACAAGGATTAACAATCATAGAAGCAATGGCATCAGGAATAGTACCTGTATGCATGAGAGATGAAGCCTTTATTAGCATGATCACAGAAAATTTAAATGGTTTATTCTTTGAAACAGAAAAAGAATACGAAGAACAAATAAAAAGATTATATACTCATAAAGAAGAACATAAAAGATTAAACAAACAAGCAAGAATCCAAGCAGAACATTACAGTTCCAGCAACTATGCAGAAAGAGTACTAGAAGTATACAAAAGAGCAATTAAAGAAAAACAAGAAGAAAATCGTTTTGGAATTTTCTCAAAAATTGCCAAAACAATAAAAGGAGAACATAAATGATTATAGTGTTAAATAATAAATGTCATTTAACAAAAGAAGAATTTAAAAAATATCAACAAGAATTAAAAGAAATAACTTCCACTCATAAACTAATATTATGTCCAAGTACCATTCATCTAACAAATTTTAATTTAGACAATATGGAATTGGGAAGTCAAAATGTTAGTCAATTTGAGCAAGGTGCTCATACCGGCGAAATTTCCAGTCAACAATTAAAATCATATAAGGTACAATATTGTATAGTAGGGCATTCAGAAAGAAGAAGAGAAAACCAAGAAACAAGTAAAGAAATTAATGCAAAATTAAAAAATCTCTTAAAAAATGAAATTACTCCAATTTTATGTATAGGAGAAACATTAAAAGAAAGAAAAACAAAACAAACAAAACAAATAATCAAACAAGATTTACAGAAATGTCTACAAGATCTAAATAATAAGGAAAGAGAAAGAATAATTATTGCTTATGAACCAATATGGTCAATTGGTACAGGAAAAATTCCCACAGTAGAAGAAATAAAAGAAGTATGTACATTAATTAAGGAACAATTACCCCAAAATAAAATTATCTATGGAGGAAGTGCAAACAATAGTAATATAGAAATGCTAAATAAAATCCCTCAAATTAATGGATATTTATTAGGAGGATTAAGCCTAAAAATAGACAAATTAAAAGAATTTATCCAAAAAGTTAAAAATTAGACAAATTAGACAGATTCGACAAAACTTGTCAATTTTTTCTCTACCAATTTTTTTAAACCTAGTATATAATAAGAGTGCGTGGTAGTAAATGAGAGGAGAAGACATGGAAAGAACAAGAGTTTTGATTATCGATGATAATAAGAATCTAGTCGATATGATTAAAGAATATTTTAATGAACACGCAGACATTAAAATTACACTAGAAGCCTATGATGGGGTAGAGGGAATTAGGTTGATTGAGAAAAAACAAGAGGAATATGATATCATCTTATTAGATTTAATAATGCCAAATAAAGATGGAATTAGTGTACTAGAACACATGAATCATAAAGGAATTGATAAAAAAGTAATTGTGCTAACCTCTTACAATACACAAGAAATGATCAGAAAAGTTTCAGAGTTAGGAGTAAATTACTTTATTTTAAAGCCATTTGAATTAGTAGATTTAGAAAAAAGAATTATAGAAGTAGCAGAAGGAATTAAATATGGTGGACAATCAATAGATCTCTATCATAACAATTTACAAATTTCTATTACCAAAACATTACATGAGTTAGGGGTACCATCCCATATCAAAGGATATCAATATATTAGAGAAGGAGTAACTTTAGTATATGAAAATCCCGAAATGGTAGGAGGAATAACAAAAGAACTATATCCAGAAATAGCCAAAAAATATGAAACAACAGTATCTAGAGTAGAACGAGCAATTCGTCATGCTATAGAAGTAAGTTGGAATAGAGGAAATTGGCAACTAATGGAAGAAATATTTGGGCATAGTGTAGATATTGATAAAGCAAAGCCTACAAATTCAGAATTTATCGTAACAGTTGCAGATAAATTAAGATTAGAATTTAATAAACCATTATTATCAAGTTAAAAAATAAATGGCAAAGTGGAATGTTGAGAAATAACCTATCACTTTTAATTGATTATAAAACGACAAAAAGAGCTAAAAATAGCTCTTTTTAAAGTTTATGTTAATCTACACATAATAAAGTGTGCCGTGCATGGTATATATCTAGTTGGTGAAAGTCCAATACACGCGTAGGTATCGACGAAGTGTTAGAGAAGCACAAAGCATCAATCGTG
>CANQFO010000061.1 GCA_947599755.1 uncultured Bacilli bacterium | reverse complement strand
ATGTTAATAGAAAACAGTGTAATAGAATATAAAAAAGGACTAGAAATAGGAGAGGAATTTTTAGGAGAAATAGAAGAAGTACTAGAATTCAAAAGATATTTAAATATGAGCTTAAAAAATAATATCCAGAATATGAAATTAAGTAAATGGGAAAAAATATTTGTACAAAATTATTATGATGGAAAAGAAAGGAAACTTCCATCAAAAGAAGGAAGAGAAGAAAGTATAAAAGAAGAAATAGAAGATAGACTTCAAGAACTATATGAGATGAGAGAAGAGGATTTTAGAATAGATCCAAATAGTCCAGAGATAATAAGAAAATATGAAAGTAAAATAAAAGCACTAAAACATAGAGGAGAAGATACAAGCAGATTAGAGTCAGATAGAGATTCAGCTTTAAAAAGTTTGTCAGAAAAATTTAGTAAACAATTATGGGAAGAATATAAACATATAGTAGATTTTATAAAAGTAGAAGAATATGAACCAGCATTTAAATATTTAATGTTAAACGAAACATTAACAAAAATATATAAGAGAGAAAAAACAAAGCGAAAAGATGAAGAAACGAAAATTGGAAAAATAGAAGAATTAGAAGAAAATAAAATTAAAGAGCAAAGAAAAACAATAGTAAGCAAAAGAGATTTAAGAAAAAGCATATCAGGGCATATGGTATTAAATAAAACTACTTTAGATATAATGTATAAATATGTAGAAAGTAGTGAAAGCTTTCAAAATATATATTTTGGGGCATTAGAGATATTTAATAAGACAATAGCCGAAAAAAATGAAATAACGATAGAAGGAATAGAAACATTTGATAAAGGAAAATGGTTAAGATTTGAAGGAAAAAAGTCAAATGAAAAAGAATATTTAAGAAATGCTGAAAAATTAGCATCATTAATAAAATATACACAATGGTGTACCAAAAGATTAGCTTCATTTCAATTAGCAGAAGGAGATTTTTATGTATTTGTAGATAATGAAGGAAAGCCACATATAGCAGTAAAAATGAATGACAAAGAAATAGATGAAGTAAGAGGAATAAAAAATGGAAATGCTCAAGAATTAGAGGAAAAATATAGAGAAGTAGCATTGTCATTTCTAGAAAAAAATAAAGAGATAAAAAATGGGAAAGAATGGTTAGAAAAAGAAGAATGGAATAAAAGGTTAATAGAGTATAGTAAAAAAATACAAGAAGGGAGTTTTAGTAAAAAAGAAGTAGAGTGCTTGATACAAGATTTATTTTATCATGAAGATTATAGAAATCATGGGTGGTTTGAAAATCAGAATAAAACAGAACTAAAGAAAAAGTTAAATAAAATAAAAGGAATAATAGCAGAATATTATGAAATTAATGAAAATGAATTGTATTGTGGAGATATAGATTTTAAAGAAGAAACAGATTTAACTATATGTCCATATAGAGTGATTTTTGGTGATGCGATATTTAGAAATTCTATGATATTAGATTTGAGAAATTTGCAGAAAATAGAAGGAAATGCTGATTTTAGTGATTCTAAAATAACAGATTTAAAAGTTTTGGAAAGTATAGGAGAAAGTGTAACTTTTCGAAACTCAAAAGTAATAAGTTTAGGAAATTTACAAAAAGTAGGAGGAGATGTTGAATTTAGTAATTCTATGATAACATCATTGGAAAAATTACAAATAATAGGAGGAGATGCATACTTCGATAATTCTAAAGTAGAGTTATTAGGAGATTTACAGCAAATAGGAGGAAATGCTTACTTTGAAGAATCTAAAATAATATCATTAGAAAAATTAAAGAAAATAGGAGGAGACGTTGATTTTTTTGGATCTCAAATAATAGATTTAGGATACCTACAAGAAGTAGGAGGAAAAATAGAATGGGGAGATAGAGAAGAATTAAAAAAACAATATGAGAAAATGCAAGAAAGAAGAGCTAGAGAAGAAAAATCGAGAAAAGAAATGGAAGAAATAGGGAAAATAGCACAAGGACAAAAAACAGGTGAATTTTTAGAGTTTGTAGATGAAGTAACAGAGAAGAGTCAGAGGAAAGAAGAACAAACTAATAATATTGGAGAAGGATAGAGTATATTAATGTTATTATTAATATAAGAATAATAAGTTTGGAAATGAAAAGAGGATAAACAATGGATAGAGAGACAGAAGAAAGAATAATAGAATTAAATAAAAAATTAGGACTAAGAACAGAGTTTATAGAAGATGAAGAAATCTTAGGATATTCACTAGGAAGAACAATATATATAAATATAGGAATAGAGCAGGATTATGAGAAAACAAATAAACATGAAATATTACACTTTTATGAAGAAACAGAAGAATTTAAGAAAATAAAAGAACAAGTATTAGAAGAAAATAAAGATAGAATAGAAGAAATAAGAAAAGAATATGAAATGAGATATTATGGACTATATTCAGAAGAAGAGATAAAAGCGGGAGTACTAGAAAATGAAATAGTAATAGACATGTTAATAGAAAACAGTGTAATAGAATATAAAAAAGGACTAGAAATAGGAGAGGAATTTTTAGGAGAAATAGAAGAAGTACTAGAATTCAAAAGATATCTAAATATGAGTTTAAAAAGTAATATCCAAAATATGAAATTAAGTAAATGGGAAAAAATATTTGTACAAAATTATTATGATGGAAAAGAAAGAAAACTTCCACAAAAAGATGGTAGAAAAGAAAAAATAAGTGAAGAAATAAAAAGAAGTTTACAAGAATTATATGAAATGAGAGAAGAAGATTTTAAAATAGATCCAAATAGTCCAGAAATAATAAGGGAATATGAAAGTGAAATAAAAGCATTAGAACATAGAGGGGAAGATACAAGTGGATTAAGAAATAATGAAAAAAGAGCTTTAGAAGAATTATCAAAAAAATTTAGTAAACAATTATGGGAAGAATATAAACACATAGTAGATTTTATAAAAGGAGAAGAGTATGAACCAGCGTTTAAATATTTAATGTTAAACGAAACATTAACAAAAGTATATAAAAGAGAAAAGTCAAAAGAAAGTGTAAACAAAAGAGATGAGGAAACAAAAGAAAGTACGGAAGAAAATGACCTTGGAAAAAAAGAAGAATTAGAGAAAGCAAAAATAAGACAAACAATAGCAGGAAAAAGAGATTTAAGAAAAAGCATATCAGGCCATATGGTATTAAATAAAACAACATTAGATATAATGTATCAAGAAGTAGAAAGTGAAAAAAGTAGTAAAAGGTTTGAAAATATATATTTTGGAGCATTAGAAGTATTTAATAAAACAATAGCCGAAAAAAATGAAATAACACTAGAAGGGATAGAAACGTTTGATAAAGGAAAATGGCTAAAATTTGAGGGAAAAACTTCAAATGAAAAAGAATATTTGAAAAATGCCGAAAAATTAGCATCATTAGTCCAAGATACGCCATGGTGTACAAAAACACTAGCATCATCACAATTAGCATATGGGGATTTCTTTGTATTTGTAGATAATGAAGGAAAACCACATATAGCGGTAAAAACAAATGGACAAGAAATAGATGAAGTAAGGGGAATAAAAAATGGAAGTGCACAAGAATTAGAAGAAGAATATAGAGATGTAGCAATATCATTTTTAGAGAAAAATAAAGAAATAGAGAATGGAAAAGAATGGTTAGAAAAAGAAGAATGGAATAAAAGATTAATAGAGTATGGTAAAAAAATAGATGAAGGAAGTTTTAGAAAAGAAGATGTAGAGAGTTTAATACAAGATTTATTTTATTGTAAAGACTATAAAAATCATGGAGGATATAAAAATTCAAATAAAACAGAATTAAAGAAAAAATTAAATAAAATAAAAGGAATATTAGCTGAATATTACGGAGTTAATGAAAGTGAGATATATTGTGGGGATATAGATTCTGACTTTGACGAAAAAATGAAGAAATGTCCATATAAAATAATTTTTGGAGATGTAAAATTTGGAAAATCTAAAATAACAGATTTAGGAGAGTTACAAGAAATAATAGGAGATGCTGATTTTTATGGTTCTCAAATAATATCTTTAGAAAACTTGCAAGAAATAGGAGGATATGCTCAATTTTATGGTTCTCAAATAACATCTTTAGGAGGGTTAAGAAAAATAGGAGGTGATGCATATTTTAGAGAATCTAAAATAACATCTTTAAAAAATTTACAAGAAATAGGAGGAAATGTTGAATTTAGATGCTCTCAAATAACATCTTTAGGAGAGTTACAAAAAGTAGGAGGAGATGTTGATTTTACTAGATCTCAAATAACAGATTTAGGAAAGCTACGAGAAATAGGAGGAAGTGCTCATTTTAGTAATTCTAAAGTAACATCTTTAGGAGAGTTAAAAAAAATAGGAGAAAATGCCTTTTTTGCAAAATCTCAAATAACAAGTTTAGAAAATTTACAAAAAATAGGAGAAGATGTTAGTTTTTATGGTTCTCAGATAACATCTTTAGGAAAGTTACAAGAAATAGGAGGTAAGGCATATTTTGTTAATTCTAAAATCGAATTATTAGGAGAGTTACGAAAAATAGGAGGAGAAATAGAATGGGGAGATAGAGAAGAATTAAAGAAACAATATGAGGAAATGCAAGAAAAAAGAGCTAGAGAAGAAAAATCAAGAAAAGAAATGGAAGAAATAGGAAAAATAGCACAAGGACAAAAAACAGGAGAATTTTTAGAATTTGTAGATGAAGTAACAGAAAAAACTAATAAAAAAGAAGGACAAAATAAAACTTAAAAATATATAATATAGACTTTTTTTTTATTATATGATATACTTTTTTAAATTTAAAGTTCAAAAAAGCTAGAAAGGGATAAATTTAAAAATGGAAAAAAATAAAGATAATAGTGAGAAATTAAATAAAGTATTAAAAATTACTGCAATAATCTTTTTTATATCAGCAGTACTTGCAATTTTTATTATATTAAATAAAGGTGTGATATTTGGAAAGAGGTTAATTTCAATTAGTGGAAGTAGTTCAACAGAACAAGTTCACGTTATTCAAGTTGTTTCTACAAATAATTATTTGAAAAATGTTGGAGATGTAGTTGAACTTAAACTTTCAATTGATGGAAAAGATGTTTCAAATGGAGAAGGTTATGAGCTTACATCTTCAGATGAAAGTGTTGTTGTAATTGAGGGAGATACAGCTAGAGCAGTTGGTCTTGGAGATGCTGTTATAACTGCAAAAAGTACAGAATATGATGTTGAAGGAACAGTAACTTTGAGTGTTGTTGTTCCAGCTAATAGTTTAAATTTAAGTGCTGAATTTTCTCGAATAGATGTTGGTGAAACTAGCCAAATTTCTCATACAACTAGACCTACAGAAGCAAGTGGGGTTCAAGTAAAACTTAGTTATGAATCTTCAGATAATTCAGTTGCTACTGTAGATAATAGTGGAATTGTTACAGGTGTTTCTTCAGGAGTTGCTACAATTACAGCTACTGATAAAATTACTGGAATTCAAGATACATTTGATATAACTGTACATTAAAATCAAAAATAAAGATTTTTGTATGTCGAATAAATTAATATTTGCTAATTATTAAAAAATTTATTGCATTTTTAGTAAATTGTCAAATTTTAATTTGTTCTAGAAAGGATATGTTAAATGAATACAAATGAAATTATGGAATTAATTAAAAATCCTAGCATTAATTATAATGAGAAAATAATAAAATTAGAACGAAATCTAATCTATAGAACAATATTAAATTTGTTAAAAGAAAAGCCTGAAATTGCTAAAGAAATATTAATTGAACTAGATGAATACGGAAGAAAAAAATGCTTTTGGTGTGAAGTTACATTATATGATGTTATTGATTATCCAGAAATATGCTTAATTGCAATGGAAGATAAAGTATTATCACCAGAAAAGGCTCCGATTGAAGTTATAAAATTATTTATTGAAAAAAACATGAGACAAAAAAATATAAATTGGATATATAATTTTGATTTTGATTTATCAAAAATTTCTCCTGAAATATCTATGGACATATTAAAAGATTTGTTGGTTGTAATGAAAGAAGAAGCTAGTGAAGAAAAAAACGAAGAAATTTCTTATAGAGAACGTGAATATAGTGAGTCTTTGAGAAAATGGAATTTTTTAAGTGAATTATTAAAAAATATTCCAGAAGAAATTCAAAGAGAAAATGAAAATATTTTTATGGAATATATGGAAATTTCGGAATTAAGTTGTCGTTTCATTCCTTTTTTATGTAAAGAACTTCAAATGAAAAATATAGATGGTTGTCAAAATTATATTAGTATATATAATACTACAAAATTAATAAATGTAGATGTATTAAAAATGCATCCTGAGTTATATAAAAATGCAATAAAGAATGATATAAAAGATATACCTATGGAAATACAAATGATGTATCTTGAGGAACTTGAAAAAATAACAGAAAATGAGCCTGAATTTTTAAGATTAATTAATGTGGATGTTTTAATAAAAGATCCAAAAATATGTAGTAATGCGATATATGGATTAATTAGTTATGAAGAGCATGGTGAAGCGTATTTTTATAGTGAGGAAGGAGACCTAAAAGCACTTACAATGAAAGACTTGGTAGGATATATGC
>CANQFO010000060.1 GCA_947599755.1 uncultured Bacilli bacterium | reverse complement strand
ACCGATTTTTTTAGTTGCTTTTACTTTTTCCTTTTAAATACAGAAATTACGAATTGCTTTTACTTTGAGAAGTCACCCATTAACCATTCAGGATGAAAAAACAACAATACGCCAATTCCAATCATAAATATTCCTCCAATAAGATGAGAATAACGATTATATTTAGTAGATATACCCGTAATTTTCAATGAAACCATTGCAACAATAAAAACAATAAAATCATCAAGTAAAAAAAATATAAGATATAAAATTGTATAATAAATTTCTTGAATAAAAGAAACTTGATTTAAAGCCAAAAGTTGTGTAAAAATAAATGGTAACCCAGCAGAACATGCAAGTTCAACAACATTAACGGAAATAGCAAGTAATATAACACCACATAAAGCCAAAAAAATGCTTCTTTCACTAGTAAACTTTTTAATTCGAGCAAAAATTTTCCTTCTCTTTGTATCTTTCACAACTTCACATCCACTACTCTTGGAACGAACAAAACTTCTAAGTTGTAAAACTCCCCCAAAAAAAGCAATACCCGCAATCAAATTTCTAATCAAAATAGAAGTACTAACATGAACAACCACCTGTATCCAAGATAACATGATAGCCAAATAAACAAGTCCAGAAGCCAACAAAAATGTACTTCCAAAAATCCACATCCGCTTCCGATCTTTCATAGTAATTAATACACTAATTAAAAATAATAAAACCCACATAGCACATGGATTAAATCCATCAACTAATCCAATCAAGATTGCTGCTGTAGACAAAGAAAAAGACTTTAAATTAACTTGTCCAAAAAAAGGAAGATAAATAGTTGATTCTTGATCAGTTTTTTTCTCCTCCTGACTAAACTCATCATCTAATACCTTTTTCATATCATCAGAAGAAAAGGTACCATCTTTAATTTGTTGAACATAATCAACATAATCATGATCAAAATAATATTCAATAGCTCTCCTTATTCTACTAGAATCTGCATCAGAATAACCAACCATAGTACTACTTCCAATAATTGTAAAAGGAACACCATTCTGTTGTACATGAAAAGAATCCTTAACTTGTTGCATAAATTGAGCATTCTCCGAATCATACCAAACTTCATATTGAACAATTTTCAAATTATCATATTGATCTTTCAAAGTATCTAAAAAAGCAATTTCTTCCGCACAATGAGGACAACCATCCCCATGAAAAAGATAGAGAGTAACGGATTCCTTTTCTTTAGCAAAAACACAAGGAATAAACAATAAAAAAATAATTACTATCAAAAAACATAATCTTTTAATCTTCATCACTCAAAACACCAATCTCCTTCATATAAGAAATCATCTCTTTTTCACTTTTTTCTCCAACAATTCTACCAATTTCTTGATTTTGATGAAAAAAAATAAATACAGGTAAAATATTTCCTGGCTGATAAACTTTTACTTCATCCTCATTTAAATCATAATCTAAAGAAATAGTTTCAATAGGATATTTTTTTAAAATACGATCCCATACCTGATTCATTACTAAACAACCACTACACCAAATAGCATAAATTTTAATCACTTTCATTTAAAATTTCACTTCCCTACATTTGACTTAAGATCAGATAATTTCTCTAATTTCTTAGTAAAAATCGTAAAAAATTGATCAAGTTCTTCCATAGTAGTCAAATAAGATAAACTAACTCTCATACTAGACATTGCTCGATTTTTATTTTTAGTAATAGCAAAAACAGCTCGAGAATAATTTCCCACAGAACATGCTGTTTGCGTAGAAATATAAATATCTTCTTCTTCCAAAGCATGTAACATAGTTTCAGATTGAATCTGATTTAAACTAAAATTAATAATATGAGGAATACAAAAAGAATTACTATTAACAAAAACATCCAAATTTCTAATTCTTTTCATAAAATAATCATGTAATTGTAAAACATGTTCAGTTTTCTTTTCAAAATCTTCATAACTAAGTCTTAAAGCTTTTGCTAAAGAAGTAATCAATGCAACAGGAGGTGTACCACTACGAAAAACAGTAGTAGATTTTCCTCCATGAATAATTGGCTCAATTAAAATAGATTGTTTTTTGATAAGACAACCAATCCCTTTCATTCCAAAAAATTTTTGAGCAGAAAAACTAGCTAAATCAAGACAAGAAAAATCAATTTTTTCCTTTCCAATACTTTGAGTAACATCACTATGAAAAAAACATTTTGAATGTTGATGAACAATTTGACTAATTTCTTTTAAAGGTTGTCTTACACCAACTTCACTATTAACAGAACAAACACTAACTAAAATAGTATCTTCACGAATAAGTCTTTTTAAATCCTCTAAATCAACACGACCATGTTCATCTAAATGAACAAAATCAACTTCAAAACCCAAATTTTGCAAATAATTTAATGGAGCAATAATAGAAGAATGTTCCAATTCAGTAGTAATAATATGCTTTCCTCGATTTTGATATCGAAAACAAATTCCCTTAATAGCAGTATTATTAGATTCACTTGCCCCACTAGTATAAATAATCTCACTACTTTTAATATTCAAAATAGAAGCAATTTGAGAAGAAGACGCATCAATCAATCTCTTTGCAAAAACACCCAATTTATGCAAAGAATTAGGATTACCAATAAAATTTTTGCACACCTCTACATAAGTAGATAAAACTTCATCATGAACTGGTGTAGTAGCACTATAATCTAAATAAATCATCATATCACTCTTTCTCATTTCCATTATACCAAAAAAAAAAGAAAAAATGCTATCAAAATAACACTTCTTCATCAATATAATAAATCAATTCAAAACCATTAATTACCTGCATGATCTCCACTAATATGATACAAATCATAATTTAATTGAGCAACAGCCAACTCAATGGTCATCAATTTTTCACTATCATCTAACTTTTGATTTTCTTCTAACATCTTTACAATTTGTTCAGCACATTCCAAAATAGAATCCTTATTTTCCAGTAAGTTAATCTTATCCAACATATAATTCAAATTACTCACCACCTAATTATTTTTTTGAAATCGTTTCACTGTCTCATATAAATGTTGCATCTTTTTATCCATATTCTTCATCTCTAAAGCACAATCTAACATAGAATGCTCTAATTCAGAAGGGATTTGATCAGGTAATTTATATCTCAATTTATGATCCAAACTAGCCCAACAATCCATCGCAACAGTTCGAATTTGAATTTCTGCTTCAACATATTCTGTCTTCTCTTCCAAATGAATAGGAACTAATAAATTTAAATGATAACTAGTATAACCAGAATCCTTAGGATTTTGAATATAATCACTTTCTCCTTTTATCAAAAACTGTTTAGAAGATTTAATAATCCCAACAATATCATAAACATCAGATAAAAAAGAACAAATAATTCTAACACCTATCATATCATGAATATGTCTAACTAAATTATCAATTGTAATTTCATAATTTCTTCTTTCCAATTTTTTAATTGCACTATCTAACGATTTAATCCGAATTTTAGTATGTTCAACCGGATTATAATGATTATTAAATTCATACTCTTTCAATAATATTTCTAATTCTGTCTCAAGTCTCATCTTTGCAAAATGATATTTTAACATAACCTCCGGAAAATCTTTTTGTTCTTCTATTTTCAAATCAATTCCTCCTCAGTACATACTTTATAGAATTACAGCGCTTGTCTATTATACATCAATTCCATCAAAATGTCCATTATCGATTAACATTTTGATAATAATTTCTCTCTGAAATAGAAAGAGAAACACTATCTAAATCATCTAAATCAAGATCACAATTTTCATAAAAGAATTGTTCAATTAAAGATAATACCTCTCCTAAAGAAGAACAATATTCATAATTAATACAATATCGTTTTAAAATAGCAATTTCATAATTAGTTAACATCAATCCTTCTTGATTAGAGGAAAACTGAAATGATGAAAAATCAAGCTGATTAACTAATTCATCTATATTATATGAATTATCCATATAGAATCACCACTATATTCCAAAAAATTAAAAAAACTAGAAGATATTTATTACAAATTCAATATATCAAACATATATTTGCTTGTCAATGTTTTAAAAGAAAAATCAATAAGAACAGAAAAATCTTACCCTTTTTATAATAAATATCATATCTTAACTATTATTACCAACCCAAAGAAAGGTACATTTTTGTAAACAAAAAGACTGTTTTGATTAATCAACAGTCTAAAAATCCCTATACATAAAAGGATTTATTGAATTTCAATGACTTTCTTATTATCAACCTCTGCTTTTTTAGGAACAGTAATTTTTAACATACCATTATTAAATTCAGCATGAATTTTATCTTGATCTAAATCTCCTAAATAAAAGCTTCTCTCATATTTGCCATAAGTTCTTTCACGACGAATATAATTTTTTCCTTCATCTTCTTCATTAACAGAATTATTTTTTTCAGCACGTATAGTCAAATATCCTTCTTTTGCTTCAACAGAAATGTCTTCTTTTGAAAAACCAGGAATATCCATCTCAATATGATAATCTCCTCCTTTTTCATAAATATCACATCTCATTCCTTGCTCTTTTCTAGTTGATAAAAAATCATCAAAAATATCATCTAAATAAAATTTTCTTGGAATTAAATCCATATCTATCATCTTCCTTTCAATTACAACTATGTTATATCACTATTTTTAGCACTTGTCAAGTGAAAGTGCTAATTTTTTTAATTCATTTTTATTATATGAAAAAAAAGAAAAAATATACAAAAAAAAGCATATTAATTTATAAAATATACTTTAATAATTTTCTATTCCCATTTCCAATTTTGAATATAAGGCATATCTTCTCCATTATCTCGAATATATTGCCGATGTGCTTCTAACATATTATTACACCAATCAATAAGTACCTTTGAAGTAGAACGATAACGAGGAATTTCCTTTAATACTGCTTGAACTAAATGAAAGCGATCAATTTCATTTTGAACACGAATATCAAAAGTAGTAGTAATAGTACCCTCTTCTTTATATCCATGAACATGTAAATTACGATTTTCTCTTTTATAAGTCAATTGATGGATTAAAGATGGATACCCATGAAAATTAAAAATAATTGGTTTATTTTTCGTAAAAATTACATTATATTCCTCATCACTCATACCATGTGGATGAGTATCAGGAGACTGTAATTTCATTAAATCAACAACATTAACAACACGAATTCGAATTCCTTTAACAGATTTCCTCAAAATATCAACCGCTGCAATTGTCTCCAAAGTAGGAGTCTCCCCGCAACAAGCCATAATAACATCAGGATTACCATTATCATTACTAGCAAAGTCAAATATACCTAATCCCTTAGTACAATGTAGTCTAGCCTGATTTTTCGTAAGCCACTGCGGTCTAGGATGCTTAGAAGCAACAATAACATTAATATAATTTTTAGAACGAATGCAATGATCAAAACAAGATAATAAACAATTAGTATCAGGTGGCAAATACATTCGAACAACATCTGCTTTTTTAGTTACTAAATGATTTAAAAAGCCTGGATCTTGATGAGTATAACCATTATGATCTTGTTGAAAAACATGAGAAACAAGCAAAAAATTTAAAGATGCAATAGGTACTCTCCAAGGAATTTGACTACAAACTTTTAACCATTTAGCATGTTGACTAGCCATAGAATCAATAATTCGTACAAAAGCTTCATAACTATGAATAAATCCATAACGCCCAGTAAGCAAATATCCTTCTAACATTCCCTCACATAAATGTTCAGAAAGATAAGAATCCATAACTCTACCATGATTAGATAAAAATTCATCATTTTTCAACAACTTCGCATTCCAAGTTCTATTTTCTACTTCAAATATATGATTAAAACGATTCGATAACGCTTCATCTGGACCAAATATACGGAAATTTTTATTTTCTATATTAAGAGTAAAAAGATCACGAATATACTTACCTAACTCATTTGTATCTTGACAAATAATAGAACCTGGTTTAGAAACATCAACAGTATAATCTTCCCATTTAGGAACAATTAACTCTTTTAATAACAACCCCCCATTTGCAAAAGGTTGATTTCCCATACACAAAGAAAGTGGAGGGCACAATTCCTTAAGTTCTTTAATTAATCGTCCTTTTTCATCAAATAATTCTTCAGGATGATAACTTTTTAACCATTTTTCCAATAATTCTAAATTTTCAGGATTAGACCTAGAAATAGGAATAGGAACTTGATGAGAACGAAAAGTCCCTTCAATTTTTTTCTTATCTATTTCCTTAGGACCAGTCCACCCCTTTGGAGTAGTAAGAATCACAACTGGATATTTTCCCGTACCCTTTGTTTTAATTTTTTTAATATCTTTTACAACTCTATCCAAAATTTTAGCCATTTCCTCATGTAATGTTAAAGAATTACTCCCCGAAACAAAATAAGGTTTCCAACCATATCCATAGAAAAAATCTTCTATTTCATCTTCACTCATTCGACCAAAAACAGTAGGATTAGCAATTTTATAACCATTACGATGCAAAATAGGCAATACAACACCATCACTTTTACGATTCAAAAATTTATTAATATTCCAACTAGTCGCAAGAGGACCTGTTTCAGCTTCACCATCACCAACAACACAAGCAGCAATCAAATCAGGATTATCCAAAACAGCACCAGCAGCATGAGCCAAACTATACCCAAGTT